>NZ_MWIG01000021.1:0-8494 GCF_002156145.1 Streptomyces sp. NRRL B-24572
TACGCCTCCGAGTACGGCGGCGGCGACTTCGGGGGCGGCGACTTCGGTGGCGACTTCAGCGCCGGGGACTTCGGGTCGGGCGACTTCGGCGGCGGCTTCGACGGCGGCGGGGGCTTCGACGGTGGTGGCGGCTTCGACGGCGGCGGAGGGTTCTAGCGGCTCTTCGGACGGCTCAGACCAGCGGCTT
This sequence comes from Streptomyces sp. NRRL B-24572, assembly GCF_002156145.1. Lineage (NCBI taxonomy): Bacteria > Bacillati > Actinomycetota > Actinomycetes > Kitasatosporales > Streptomycetaceae > Streptomyces > Streptomyces sp. NRRL B-24572. Next base: position 188 of record NZ_MWIG01000021.1, read on the forward strand.
CACCGACATCAGGAGGTGGCGGTGGGTGCCCTCGGGGCCGTCGGTGAGGAGGGCGCGCTGGCCCGGGCCCAGGAGGTGGAAGTGGACCTCGGGGGCGTCCAGTGAACCCAGGGCGTCCAGGAGGTAGCCCGGGTTGAAGGCGACGGTCAGGGACTCCGCGCCCGTGAGGGTGGCGGGGAGGCGCTGGGAGGCCACGTCGTCCTCGTAGCCGGCCTGGAGGTGGAGGGCGGTGGGGGAGAAGGTCAGCTGGACCGGGCTGTCGCCCTCGGCGACGACCGCGACCCGCTTGACGGCCTCGGTCAGCGGGGCCCGCCCGGTGATCGCGAGGGCGTGCTCACCGAGGGCGAAGAGCTTGTCGTGGCGGGGGAGGCGGCCGTCGAGCAGCCGGGTGGTGGTGCGGGTGCCGGCGCTCTCGAAGCCGAGGGAGCCGGAGTCGAGGGCGAGACGGGCCGGTCCCGTGCCGGAGAGGGAGCGGGCGATCTCGGTGAGCCGGCGGGCCGGGACGACCACGTCGGTCCCCTCCGTGGGGGCGCCGTCCTCGGGCTTCCACTCCAGGGTGCGGACCGCGTACCGGTAGCGGTCGGTGGCGGCCAGCGTCATGGTGGTGCCGTCCAGGGCGAGCCGTATCCCGGTCAGGACGGGCAGCGAGTCGTCGCGGCCCGCGGCGACGGCGACCTGGCCGACCGCCGCGGCGAAGGCGTCCCCGTCCACGAGCCCGCGCACCTCGGGCAGCGCGGGCGCGGCGGGATAGTCGTCGAGCGGCAGCAGGGAGAGGCCGAAGCGGGCGTCGCCCGAGGTCACCGAGAGGCGGGCGCCCTCCACGGCGAGCTCGGTGGCGCCCCGGGGGAGCACCTTGCAGATGTCGAGCAGACGTCGGCCGAGGACCAGCGCCCGGCCGTCGACGGCGGTGTCGGCCTCGACCTCGATGCGGGCCGAGGCCTCGTGGTCGAGGCCCGAGACGCGCAGGCTGCCGTCCGCCGCCTCCAGGAGCAGACCGCCGAGGACGGGCATGGGGGAGCGGGCCGGCAGGACGCGCGCGGCCCAGGCCACGGCGTCGGCCAACACGGCGCTGTCGATACGGAATTCCATGCCGACGACGCTAGCGGCCGCCACTGACAGAGGCGTTGACCTGCGGTTTCGGGCGCCCTTCGTCGAGGCCGGGCCGGAATCGCGTCGAACTCCGGTGAACGGGAAGGAAATCGCGCCCCTGATCGTTCCTTCGTCCGACAGCGACAGCCGCACCCAGGGGGAGTGGAGCCATGACCGACGTCCACGGCACGGTGGAACCCGGATTCGAGTCCGTACGCGAGGTGTTCGCGGAGATCGCCGCGAACGAGGCCCGGGACGGCGGCGCCCAGCTCGCCGTCCACCACCACGGCCGACTCGTCGTCGACCTCTGGGGAGGCGACGGCGTCGACGGGGACTCCCTGCTCGCGCTCTACTCCTCCTCCAAGGGCGCCATGGCCCTGGTCGCCGCCCTCCTCGTCCAGGACGGCGTCCTGGACCTGGACCGCACGGTCGCCTCCTGGTGGCCCGAGTTCGCCGCCGAGGGCAAGGGCGGGCTCACCCTCCGGCAGCTGCTCGCCCACCGCTCGGGCGTGATCGGCGTGGACGACGGCTTCTCGATGGAGGAGCTCGCCGACGACCGCCGGATCGCCGCCCGTCTCGCGGCGCAGCGCCCCTTCTGGGAGCCGGGTACCGGCCACGGCTACCACGCCCTGGTCATCGGAGCCCTCGTCGGAGAGGTGATCCTGCGGGCCACCGGCCGGACGGCCCAGGAGATCTACGAGGAGCGGGTCCGCGTCCCGTACGGGCTCGACTACTACCTCGGGCTCCCCGAGGAGCTCGAACCCCGGTTCCGCACGTCCCTGCCGCTGCTGCCCACCCCCGCCCAGCAGGAGTTCCTCGCGGCGAACCCGATCGCCCCCGACAGCCTCATGGCCATCGCCTTCAACCTCCACGCCGACCCGCCGTTCGACAATCCGGCCTACGGCAACTCCCGTGCCGTGCGGACGAAGGCACCGCTCTCCGGCGGCGGCGTCGGCACCGCGCGCGGCCTCTCCCGGATGTACGCGGCGATCGCGGGCGAGCTCGACGGCCGGCCGCCGCTCCTCGCCCCCGGGACCCTGGCCGAGTTCGCCCGGATCCACTCCCGGGGCACCGACCTGGTGACCGGCGGGGAGAACGCCTTCGGCCTCGGTTTCGTCCCGCTGGCCACCCGCCACCCGTCCCTGAGCCCGCTCGCCGTCGGGCACAGCGGCGCCCCCGGCGCCCAGTCCTTCGCCGACCCGGCCACCGGCCTCGCCTACAGCTACGCCCGCCGCCGCTTCGGATTCATGAGCGGCCCCGGCGCGCCCGAGAACGACCGGCTGATCCCGGCGGTCGTCGAGGCGGCGGCCAAGGCCGCGTAGCCGGGGACCGGGAAAACGCCGAGCGCCCGCCTCCGCTGATGCTGCTGCGGAAGGCGGGCGCGCTCGTGTGTCCCGTACGGGGGAAGGATCAGGCGGCGTTCTTGATCGCGGAGATGTCGAAGTTCAGCTTGACCTTGTCGCTGACCATGACGCCACCGGTCTCCAGGGCCGCGTTCCAGGTCAGGCCCCACGCGGAGCGCAGGATCTCGGCGGAGCCCTCGAAGCCGACGCGCTCGTTGCCGTAGACGTCCGTCGCGGTGCCGTTGAACTCCAGGTCGATGGCGAGCGGCTTGGTGACGTCCTTGATGGTCAGGTCGCCGGTGATCCGGTACTTGTCGCCGCCCAGCTGCTCGGCGCCCGTGGAGCGGAAGCTCATCAGCGGGAACTGCTCGGCGTCGAAGAAGTCGCCGCTGCGCAGGTGGCCGTCGCGGTCGCCGATGCCGGTGTCGATGGAGGCGATCTTGACGTCGATCGAGGCGGTGGAGGCGCCCGGGTTGGAGCCGTCGAGCTTCAGCGAGCCCTCGTGCTCGGCGAAGGTGCCGCGGACGTTGGTGACCATCGCGTGACGGACGGTGAAGCCGATGCTGCTGTGCGCCGGGTCGATGGTGTAGTCGCCGGTGAGGGCGGCGAGGGCGGGGTCCACCGGGAGGGTGGCGGTGGCGACGGCGGACTCGTTGTTCTTGCGGCTGAAGAGACCCATGACGTGCTCCTTGTCGGTGTTTGTTGAACCTTCAACGAGAACGACTGTAATCCCATTCCGTTCAACTTTCAACATCTGGGGAAGTTGTTCATCCGAACGGCGTCACGGCGACGCCGACGCCCTCTGGCGGACGCGCGTAGAACTACGGCACCATCTCCCTGCGCGACCGGATTCACCGGCTCCACCCGCGTCACCGGCTCCATCCGCGCTACCCGCGCCACCGGCTCCACCCGCGCCACCGGCACCACCTGCACAGCCGTCCCCACCCGTCACGGTCACCAGCAGGAGGCAATCCCGTGAAGCTCCGCTCCGTCCTCACCGCACTCGGCCTCGTCCTCGGCGCCCTCTTCGCCCCCGGATTCGGCGCACTCTCCACCGCCACCGACGCCCACGCGGTCACCAAGATCAGCCACGCCACCGCGACCTCGATGTTCCGCTCCTCCGGGATCACCTGGTCCTCGTCCGGCAACTGCTCGGACCGCTACAACTCCACCTGTACGTCCTTCGAGCAGCTCAACCTCGCCACCGCCCAGGGCGCCCAGACCCTCAAGAGCGCCAGCGGCTGCGCCCTCAACATCACCGGCGGCACCGAGGTGGGCCACGCGAGCGGCACGTACTCGCACTGGAACGGCTACAAGCTCGACTTCAGCAAGTACACCTGCCTCGGCAGCTACATCAAGAACACGTTCGCCTACATCGGGCTGCGCGGCGACGGGGCCCCGCAGTGGAAGTCCGGCGCGGGCAACGTCTACGCCGACGAGGGCAGCCACTGGGACGTGACCTACTACAACTGCGGCGGCTGCTGAGCGACTTGGACTAACCGGAGGGGGTTGTTGGACTGGCGGGGCCGTCCGTGGACGATCTCGTTGACGGTGATCCGTCACCCGGGCCAACTAGTGCGCATGTCGCACCCATACCCCTCCGCACCCTCCGCGGCGCGGCGGCTGCGCACGGCCTGTGCGCTGGCCGCCGCCGGTTCCGCCGTGCTCGCGCTGGCCGGCCCGGCCGGCGCGGGCACGCCCGCCGAAAGCGCCACCGCCACGGCCACCGAAAGCACCGCCGAAACCGCCGCCGTCATCGGCTCCGACCAGCTCTCCGTCGCCGTCGCCGAGGACTTCCCCCGCGTCCTCTCGTACACCGACCGCGCGAGCGGCGCCCGTCTCCTCGGGAGTACGGCCCCGGTCACGCAGGTCGTGCTCAACGGCACCGCCCACGCCGTCCGGGCCACGGGCGCCCCCGTCCTGACCGCCGACTCCGCCGCGTACACCCTCGCCTTCCCCGACCTGCCCGGCGTCGAGATCGACGCCCGGCTGAGCGTCGACGGCCGGACCACCACCTTCGAGGTCACCGCCGTCCGCGACACCGAGGCCTTCCGCGTCGGCACCATCGACGTCCCCGGCCACGACCTGGTCTCCGTCGGCTCCGCCGACACCGGCGCCGCGACCGCCTTCACCCGGCTCGACCCCGACTCCACCCGGACCGCCGACGTCTTCGCCGAGGTCACCGACGCCACCGCCGCCGACGCCAACCCGGTCGGCGCGAGCTACGCGATCGTCAACACCGGGCAGCTCGCCGCCGCCGTCGAGTCCAACTCCTCCTACGACAAGCCGTCCGGCCCGAGCGCCCGCGACGGCGCCCGCTTCTGGCACCAGGCCCGCAAGAACGGCACCGAGACCCGCGTCGGCGTCTGGTCCGGCCAGTGGACCTACCGCGGCGCCGGTGCCCCGCAGCCCGAGACCGGCGACAACCTGCCCTGGGCCAAGGTCGTCGTCACCCCCGACGCCAACGCCGACGGGGCCGTCGACTGGCAGGACGGCGCCGTCGCCTTCCGCACGATCGGGATCAAGGCCCCCGGCAGCGACCAGACCCCGAACCGGGTCGTCGCCCACATCCCCTTCAACTTCGCCTCCCAGGCCACCCACCCCTTCCTGCGCACCCTCGACGACGTCAAGCGGATCTCGCTCTCCACCGACGGACTCGGCCAGTTCGCGCTGCTCAAGGGGTACGGCTCCGAGGGCCACGACTCCGCCCACCCCGACTACGGCGGCAACTACAACAAGCGCGCCGGCGGCCTCGCCGACCTCAACACCCTCCTGCGCGAGGGCCGGAAATGGGGCGCGGGCTTCGGCGTCCACGTCAACGCCACCGAGTCGTACCCCGAGGCGAAGAACTTCAGCGAGACCCTCGTCGACAAGACGAAGCCCGGCTGGAACTGGCTCAACCAGAGCTACTACATCGACCAGCGCCGGGACGTGAACAGCGGCGACCTCGCCCGCCGCTTCAAGCAGCTCCGCGACGAGACCGACCCCAACCTGTCGATGCTCTACATCGACGTCTACTACACCCACGGCTGGATCGCCGACAAGACGATGCAGGCCGTCCAGGCGCAGGGCTGGAACGTCGCCACCGAGTGGGCCGACAAGTTCGAGCGGGCCTCCCTCTGGTCCCACTGGGCCAACGACCTCGACTACGGCGGCGCCACCAACAAGGGCCTCAACTCGCAGATCATCCGCTTCATCCGCAACGGCGAGAAGGACGTCTGGAACAACCACCCGGTCCTCGGCCAGACCGCCCTCGTCGACTTCGAGGGCTGGACCGGCGAGACCGACTGGAACGCCTTCTCCGCCAACATCTGGCAGCGGAACCTGCCCGCCAAGTACCTGCAGCAGCAGAGGATCACCCGCTGGAACGGCGACGACATCACCTTCACCGGCGGCGTCCGCGGCACCGTCGAGAACGGCCGCCGCACCTTCTACGAGAACGGCCGCAAGGTCCTCGACGGCGAGAGCTACCTGCTCCCCTGGGACGGCGGCAGGAAGCTCTACCACTACAACAAGTCCGGCGGCAGGACCAGTTGGGCCGTCCCCGGCTCCACGCGCGCGTACACCGTGTACAAGCTCACCGACAACGGGCGCGTGAAGACCGCCACCGTGCGCCCCTCCGGCGGGCGGATCACCCTCGACGCCGTCGCGGGACAGCCCTACGTCCTCTACCCCGACAGCGCCCCCGCGCAGACCGCCCCGCAGTGGGGCCAGGGCACCCCGGTGAAGGACCCCGGCTTCAACGACGCGAAGCTCGGCGCCTGGACCAAGGCCGGCACCGTCGTCCGCGACACCGACGACCAGGGCCGCAACAGCGCGAAGCTCTCCGGCACCGCCACCGCCTCGGTCCGCCAGCAGATCACCGGCCTCACCCCCGGCAAGCGGTACACCGCCTCCGCCCTCGTCGAGGTCGAGCCCGGAAAGACCCGCCCCACCACCCTCTCCGCCGGTGACCGGGAGGTCACCGTCGAGCGCTCCGCCCTGGAGAACCAGGTCGCCGCCTCCGACTGGAACGGCACCCGCCTCCAGCGCGCCAAGGTCACCTTCACCGCACCCGCCGACGGCTCCGTCCCGCTGCGGATCCAGGCCGCGAGCGGCAGCCCGGCGACCGTCCGCATCGACGACGTACGGATCGTCGCCAACGATCCGGCGACCAAGCCCGGAACGGCCGTGTACGAGGACTTCGAGGCCGTCGACCAGGGCTGGGGCCCCTTCCTCAAGGGCGACGCCGGCGGCACCACCGACCCCCGCACCCACATCGCGCAGCTGCACGCCCCGTACACCCAGGCCGGCTGGAACGGAAAGCTGATCGACGACGTCATCGGCGGCGCCGAGAGCCTCAAGTCCCACGACGAGAACAGCGGACTCGTCTACCGGACCGCGCCCTGGACCGTCCCGATGAAGGACGGCCACAGCTACCGCGTCGAGTACGACTACCAGTCCAGCCACGCGGGCGCGTACGAGTGGGTCACCGGCTACGACCGCGCGAACGGCAACGGACCGGCCGTCGAGACCCGCCGCACCCCGATCGGACAGCAGCGGACCACCGGGCACTTCGCCGAGACCGTCACCGCCGGCTGCGGCGACACCTGGACCGGCCTGCGCAAGCGCGGGGACGCCCCGGACGGCGCCGACTTCGTCCTCGACGGCTTCACCGTCACCGACCTCGGTCCGGCCGCCGAGCGCGCCGCCTGCGGCACGCTCACCGTCAGCGCGCCCGAGACCCTGGAGCCCGGCCGCCCGAACCAGGTCACGGCCACCTTCGGCAACGACGAGGCCGCCGACGTCACCGGCGCCCAGGCCGTCCTGACCCTCCCCGAGGGCTGGACCGCCGAACCCGTCGCGCCCGTCGCCCTCGGCACGGTCGCGCCGGGCGCGCAGGCCACCGCCACCTGGCAGGTGACACCGCCCGTGGACGCGGCCTACCAGCCGTACCCGCTGGGCGCCTCCGTCGCGTACGGGATCGGGGGAGGGGACCGGAAGCTCACCGCCGCCACCACCGTCCGCACCCTGCCCCCGCCGCCCACCGCCGACAGCTGGGCCAGCGACCTCGACTGGACCTCGGCCACCAACGGCTGGGGGCCCGTCGAGCGCGACCTCTCCAACGGCGAGACCGGCGCCGGCGACGGCTCCCCGCTGCGGATCGGTGGAGTGACCTACGCCAAGGGCCTGGGCACCCACGCCCCGGCCAAGGTCCGCTACTACCTGGGCGGCCGGTGCACCTCGTTCACCGCCGAGGTCGGGGTGGACGACGTCCAGACCACCCGGGGCAGCGTCCAGTTCAGCGTCCTCGCGGACGGTGCGGAGAAGGCGAAGTCCCCGGTCCTGAAGGCCCCGGACCCGGCCTGGTCGCTCACCGCCGACGTCACCGGCGCCTCCTACGTCGACCTGGTGGTCGGCGACGGCGGCGACGGGAACGGCAACGACCACGCGGACTGGGGGAGCGCCCGCTTCCACTGCGGGAGCTGACGCCCCCGGAGGCGGACAGCAAGCGCTTGCTGTGCTCATTGATTGCGTCGGAAACAGGGTGTTACACCGGGCGCCGACCGGTCTCCACCACTTCCCCCGGGAGGCTCCCGTGTCCCTGCCCCTCTGGTCCCGACGCACCTTCCTGAGCACGACGGCCGCCGCCGCGGCCACCCTCGCCCTCGCCCCGCAGGCCCACGCGGCCGACCCGGCCGACGAGTTCGAGGCGCTGCGGCTCCGCTGGCTCGACCTCCAGCTCGGCTCCGGCTTCGACGCCGGGGCCGAGCCCTACGCCGGCAAGCTCGCCGAGACGGGCACGCTCGCGCGTGGCTTCCGCGCGGGCATGGCCGCCACCCCCACCTCGCTCTGGCCCGACGCCCCCTTCGACCCGCCGGCCGGCGTCACCCAG
>NZ_MWIG01000210.1:0-7613 GCF_002156145.1 Streptomyces sp. NRRL B-24572
CCGGCCACAACGGGCGGGGCCCAGGCCCGCAACAAGGGGTAAGCGCCCGTTTTGAGGGGTTTCGTCGATACGCTCGGCGCATGAGCTGGCTCCGGGCGCTGAAGGAGACCGCCCGCTCCGGCCTCACCACGGAGCGGCGGCGACTCGAACCCGCCGTCGCGGCCCGCGGCGCCCTGGGCCTGGCCCTCGTCGTCGGCGTCTCCCTCGCCCTCTTCGGCCCCGCCGTCGCCGTCTCCTCCGCCTTCGGCGCCTTCCAGGCGGCCATCGCCACCTTCCAGCGCTCCTGGCGCCCCCGCCCCACCCTCGCCCTCGCCTCCGGCGCGAGCCTCGCCGTGTCGACGTTCCTCGGCTATCTGACCGGGGCCCACACCGCCCTCTTCCTCGCCCTGCTCCTCCTCTGGACGTTCCTGTCCGGCCTCGCCTGGGCCGCGGGCCCGACCGCCGGGATCATCGCCTCCTCCAACGTGGCGATCATGCTGGTGACGGTCACCCTCCCGACCTCCGTCGCCACCGCCGCCGGCCACGCCGCCGTGATCTTCGCGGGCGGCGTCGTCCAGGCGGCCCTGGTCGTGCTCCTCCCGGTCCGCCGCTGGGGCGCCCAGCGCGACGCCCTGGCGGACGCGCTGGCGGCCGAGGCGGACTACGCCCGCCGCCTCCGGCACGACCCGGTCGCCCCGTTCGACCCCGTACCGCTCATGACGGCCCGCAGCGCCGCCGCCGTGACGCCCCGCCAGGCCCGTACCCGCCCGGCGGAGCTGCACGGGGCGCGCGGGCTCGCGGAGCGGATCCGTCCGGTCCTGGCCTCGTTCGCGGACCCTGCGGTCGGCGTGCCGGGGGAGGGGCCGGAGCGGGCCCGGGTGCGGGAGCTGCTCGGTGCGGCGGCCGAGGTCCTGGACGCCGCCGCGCACGCGATCCGGCACGGCGAGCCGGTCGCCCCGCCCCCGCCCGCGCTCGCCGCCCTCCGCACCCCGGACACGGGCACGATCCTCAAGGGCCCGTCCCGCCGGGCGGCCCTCCGTCTGGCGGCGCTGCTGGGCGATGTCGTGGAGACGGCGGAGCCGCGCACGGAGACCTCGGACGCCCTGAGGACCCGCCCGACCCTCGTCCGTCTCGCGCCGATCGTCCTCACCGGGGTGCGTGCCGAGCTCCGCCCCGGCTCCCCGGTCCTGCGCCACGCGCTCCGCGTGTCCGTGGTCACGGCCGCCGGCTACCTCCTGGGCACGTGGCTCCCGTTCGGCCACGGCTACTGGGCGCCGATGGCCTCGGTGATGGTGATGCGCCCGGACTTCTCGCAGACGTACGCGCGCTCGGTGGCCCGGTTCGGCGGCACCCTGGTCGGGGTGGCGCTCGCGACCGCCGTCGTCCGGGCGGCGTACCCGGGCACGTACCTCTCGGCCGCCCTCGCCGTCCTCTGCGCCTTCGGGATGTACCTGCTGATGCGGACGGGGTACGCGGTCGCCCAGGTCTGCGTCTCCGCGTACGTCGTCTTCCTGCTCGGCATGGAGGGCGCGGGCCTGACCCAGACCGTACGGGAACGGGTCCTGCTCACCCTCCTCGGAGGGCTCCTCGCGATGCTGTCGTACGCCGTCTACCCGGCCTGGGAGACGCCCCGGCTGCGCGGCCGGCTCGCGGACTGGCTGGCCTCGGTCGGCGCGTACGCGGCGGTCGTCGCCGCGCGGTACGCCGATCCGGCCGGACCGGCCGTCCCCGACGTGCGGGAGGCGCTCCTGAGGACCCGCGCGGCCCGCGTCGCCTGGCAGGAGGCGGTGGCCCGGGCGACCCACGAACCGGTCCGGCACCGGGGGCTCTCGCACGCGGCGGTGGAGGAGGCCGAGCACGCGCTCGCGGAGTTCGGCCGGGTGGTGATGCTCCTGGAGGCGCACCTGCCGGAACGCGGCGCCCCGCCCCTGCCCGCCGCCGCGACCCTCGCCGAGGCCCTGCGCCGGTCGACGGCGCGGGGCGCGAAGGAGGTGCGGGAGCGCAGGGTGCCGCACTGGGACGACCTGCGGGAGACGCTCGCCGCCTGGTCCGCCGAGCCGCCGGAGCACTTCCTGATCCACAAGGGGGCCGTCCTGCTCCTGGAGACCCTGGAGGAGCTCACGACGGCCCTTACGGAGTCGACGCGGTCCGGGTGACGTACGTCTCCAGGCGTCTCCGGACAGTTATTGGCAATGGGATTCATTTTCGTTTACTCTTCGCGGCATGGCACGCAATGAGCTCCGCCCCGTCGTCAAGCTCCGTTCCACCGCTGGAACCGGATTCACCTACGTCACCCGCAAGAACCGCCGCAACGATCCCGACCGTCTCGGCCTGCGCAAGTTCGACCCGGTCGCCGGCCGGCACGTCGACTTCCGCGAGGAGCGCTGAACCGGGCGGTCCACCCGCCGACGGAACTCTCCGTCGCGTAGCCGCTACGCCACCCCCCGTGCACGTGCATCTGCTCACGCATCTGCACATGAACACAGCTATGATCCGAGGAAGTTGACACCTGCACCAAGCAACTCGGGGAGCTACCAGTGCATCATGCGCATCGCGCGTACAACGGCATGGCGGCCACGGAGCTGCGAGGAGTCGTGTGGCAGAAAAGTCGGCACAGCAACTCCCAGGGATCCTGCGTGGAGTTCGCCAAGCTCCCGGGGGGCGACGTCGCCGTGCGCAACTCGCGCCACCCCGAAGGGCCCGCGCTCGTCTACACGCCCGCGGAGATAGAAGCACTCCTGCTGGGCGTCAAGGACGGAGAGTTCGACCACCTGGTCTGAGACGCGGGAAGGGCCCCGACGGTTTCCGTCGGGGCCCTTCCCGCATTCCCGGTACTGCTCCGGCGCTACTCCGGTCCGATCCGGAACAGCGCCCACACCACCTTGCCCTGGAGCGTGCCGGCCAGCGGGTGCCAGCCCCAGCTGTCGCTGAACGAGTCCACCAGGAACAGGCCGCGCCCCGACTCGGCGGCGAAGTCCTCCTCGCCGCCGCGCGCCTCCGGGCTCTCCCGGCTGGGGTCGCGCACGGCGCACACCAGGCGCGAGGCCCAGCGCATCAGGTGCAGCCGGACCGGCGGGTTCTGGCCTTCCTCCTGGGGCGCGTCGGCGGGCACCGCGTGACGCAGCGCGTTGGTGACGAGCTCGGAGACGACCAGGGCCACGTCGTCGAAGCGCTCCGTCAGTTCCCAGCGGTCGAGCGTGGTGCTGGTGAACTTGCGGGCCCCGCGCACGGCTTCGTACCGGGCGGGCAGGGCGCAGGAGGCGGAGGTGGAGACGGCGCCGGGATCGATCGGCGGCAGGCCCTGCCGTAACGGCTCGAGCACGGTCGATCCATTCGTCCCCATGCGAGGCACTCCCGGGAATCGCGACTGTGGTGCGACAACACGACAACACGAACGAGTACGCGGCTGCGCGGGCTCCATGGTTCCGAATGCGTGCACTGGATGCAAGGGCAGATGCACGTGCACGCGCCGGACCTGTCCGGCCACGTGCCGAATCTGTGCATAAGTCGTCCACACGATGAGGGGAACTTCCCGCGATCTGCGCGCACTGTGCCCGCGATGTGCCCGCACTGTGCGCCCCGATGCCCGGAACTCGTCGCCTTTCCGTAATCGAATGTGTACGCGCTGAAGCGTTTGATGGCAGAATCCGGGGCTCGACGGGGGCTCGACACCGTAAAGGGGAGGCGAAGAGCCGTGGCCGCAGGCGAATCGAGCGGAGCGAGCGGGAGCGTGGTGCGGCGCATCCTGCTGGGCTCCCAGCTGAGGCGGTTGCGCGAGTCGCGCGGGATTACCCGCGAGGCGGCCGGATATTCCATCCGCGCGTCCGAATCCAAGATCAGCCGCATGGAGTTGGGACGGGTGAGCTTCAAGGCCAGGGACGTCGAGGATCTGCTCACCCTCTACGGGGTCGGGGACGAGAACGAGCGCGGCGCGCTCCTCGGACTCGCCCGCGAGGCCAACGTCGCCGGCTGGTGGCACAGCTTCGGCGACGTCCTGCCCGGCTGGTTCCAGACCTACATCGGCCTGGAGGGCGCCGCCTCCCTCATCCGCGTCTACGAAGTCCAGTTCGTCCACGGCCTGTTGCAGACCGAGGCGTACGCTCAGGCCGTCGTCGCCCGGGGCATGCCCGACGCCCCGCGCGCCGAGATCGACCGCCGGGTCGCCCTGCGCCTGGAGCGCCAGAAGGTCCTCGTCTCCGAGCGCGCCCCGCAGCTCCACGCGGTCCTCGACGAGGCCGCGCTGCGCCGCCCCTACGGCGACCGGTCGGTCATGCAGGGGCAGTTGAGGCATCTCATCGAGATCTCCGAACACCCGGGCGTCACGCTCCAGGTCATGCCCTTCAGCTTCGGCGGCCATGCCGGCGAGAGCGGCGCCTTCACGATGCTGAGCTTCCCCGAGTCCGACCTCTCCGACATCGTCTACCTCGAACAGCTCACCAGCGCCCTCTACCTCGACAAGCGCGAGGAGGTCGCCCAGTACCAGCGGGTGATGGAGAAGCTCCAGAAGGACGGTCCGGATCCGGCCGAAAGTCGTGACCTTCTCCGAGGTCTCCTTCAACTCTCCTGATACATCAGTACGATGACGCCACATCAGTCGCACTGCAGGTAGCGGGTAGAGGGGTCTCCACCATGTCGCACTTCACCGACCTGGCCCACCAGTACATCGACGGCGAGTGGAAGCCCGGCAGCGGCTCGTGGGACATCATCGACTTCAACCCGTACACCGGGGAGAAGCTCGCGTCGATCACCGTCGCCACCGCCGACGAGGTCGACCGCGCCTACCGGGCCGCCGAGCGTGCCCAGACCGCGTGGGCCGAGACCAACCCGTACACGCGCCGGCTCGTCTTCGAGCGCGCGCTGCGGATCGTCGAGGACCGCGAGGAGGAGATCGCGGAGACGATCGTCGCCGAGCTCGGCGGCACCCGTCTCAAGGCGGCCTTCGAGCTGCACCTCGCCAAGGAGTTCCTGCGCGAGGCGATCCAGCTGGCGCTGCGCCCCGAGGGTCGCATCCTGCCCTCCCCGGTCGACGGCAAGGAGAACCGCGTCTACCGCGTCCCGGTCGGCGTCGTCGGCGTCATCTCCCCCTTCAACTTCCCCTTCCTCCTCTCGATCAAGTCGGTCGCGCCCGCGCTCGCGCTCGGCAACGCCGTCGTCCTCAAGCCGCACCAGAACACCCCGATCTGCGGCGGCACGCTGGTCGCGAAGGTCCTGGAGGAGGCCGGTCTGCCGGCCGGCCTGCTGAACGTCGTCGTCACCGACATCGCCGAGATCGGCGACGCGCTCCTGACCCACCCGGTCCCGAAGGTCATCTCCTTCACCGGCTCCGACAAGGTCGGCCGCCACGTCGCCACGGTCTGCGCGCAGAACTTCAAGCACGCCGTCCTGGAACTCGGCGGCAACAGCGCCCTGATCGTCCTCGACGACGCCGACGTCGACTACGCGGTGGACGCGGCCGTCTTCAGCCGCTTCGTGCACCAGGGCCAGGTCTGCATGGCGGCCAACCGCATCCTGGTGGACCGCACCCTGGAGGAGGAGTTCACCGAGAAGTTCGTGGCGAAGGTGAAGACCCTGCGCGTCGGCGACCCGGCCGACCCCGCCACCCACATCGGTCCCCTCATCAACTCCCAGCAGGCGGAGTCCGTCGCCGCGGTCGTCGACCAGACGGTGGCGGCCGGCGCGACCGCGCTGCTGCACGGCACGGTCGAGGGCAACCTCGTCTCCCCGTCCGTCCTCACCGGCATCGCCGCCGACGCCCCGGTCCTGGGCCAGGAGATCTTCGGCCCGGTGGCCCTGATCGTCCCCTTCGACGGCGAGGAGGAGGCCGTACGGATCGCCAACGACACCCCGTACGGGCTCAGCGGCGCCGTCCACACCGGGGACGTCGAGCGGGGCGTACGGGTCGCCAAGCGCATCCACACCGGCATGATCCACATCAACGACGGCACCGTGCACGACGAGCCGATCGTGCCCTTCGGCGGCGAGAAGCACTCGGGTGTCGGGCGGCTGAACGGCGACGCGATGGTCGACTCCTTCACCACCCAGAAGTGGATCTCGATCCAGCACGGCCGCAGCCGGTTCCCCTTCTAGGACAGCAGCTGTCCGCAAGTCTCCGTAGCGTGGTCGTTGTCGAAAGAAGCCCAGCTACGTAAGGCGGACACCATGGTTGCCCTTGTTCCCGCGGAGGCCCCCGGCGACGAGCGCGGTGCGTTCCTCAACTTCGTCGAGGCCCAGCGCGCCGCGCTCCGCCGCTCGCTCCTCGGACTCACCGAGGAGCAGGCGGCCGGCCGGCCCAGCGCCAGCGAACTCAGCCTCTCCGGGCTGGTCAAGCACGTCGCCGAGGTGGAGCTGAACTGGCTGCGGCTGGCCCAGGAGCGGCCGAACGAGCGGCAGCGCACCGAGGAGACCTGGGGCGAGGCCTTCCGTCTCGTGGACGGGGAGTCCATCCCCGATGTCCTCGCCTTCTGGGAGGACGTGGCGAAGCAGACGGAGGCGTTCGTCCGCTCCGTGCCCAGCCTGGACGACACCTTCCCGCTGCCGCCCGCGCCCTGGTTCCCGGCGGACGGGCGGGTCTCGGTCCGCTGGATGCTGCTGCACCTGGTCCAGGAGATGGGCCGGCACGCCGGCCACGCGGACATCATCCGCGAGTCCCTGGACGGCAAGGGCTCCTTCGACCTGATCGCGGAGGAGAACGAGGGACGGGACGCCCCCGCTTAGTCAAGGTTGACTAACATCGGGTCATGTCAGCGATCCGACTTCTCGTCCTGGGCGCGGTCAAGCAGCACGGCCGCGCCCACGGCTACCAGGTGCGGGGCGACCTGGAGTACTGGGGCGCCCACGAGTGGTCCCACGCCAAGCCCGGCTCGATCTACCACGCGCTGAAACAGATGGCGAAGCAGGGACTGCTGCACGCGCACGAGATCGCGCCGAGCGCCGTGGGCGGGCCGCCGCGCGTCGAGTACGAGCTGACGGAGGCCGGTACGGAGGAGTACTTCGCGCTGCTGCGCGAGGCGCTGACCACGTACGACCAGAAGACGGACGTCCTGTCGGCGGCCATCGGCTTCATGGTGGACCTGCCCCGCGCGGAGGTCACGGAGCTGCTGCGCCGGCGGGTGCGGGCGCTCGACGAGTGGCGGGCGGAGGTCACGGAGTACTACACGCCGGAGGGCGGCCCGGAGCAGCTCGGGCACATCGGCGAGATCATGCGCATGTGGGTCCACTCGGCGGACGCCGGCAAGGAGTGGACGCTCGGCCTGATCGAGCGGATCGAGGGCGGGGCGTACGTGTTCGCGGGCGAGGGCGACCCCTTCGTGGGGGTGCTCGCGGAGGGCGAGGAGAACCCGTACGCGCGCTGACCCGGAGCCAGGCCGGTCGCGGGGGTCAGTGCAGGGCGTGGCCCTCGTGGTCGAGTTCGAGCTGGGGGCGGCCGGTGACGATCAGCCAGGCCGGGAGCGAGGCGAGGCAGAGCACGGCGAGCATCGGCGGCGACGAGGCGAGGACCGCGCCGGTGAAGAGGCTGATCCAGCCCTGCCGGGTGGTGGCGAGCAGGACGCCGAGGACGGCGGAGGAGACGGCGACGGCCGGGTGGACCTCGGGCACGAGGGCCTGGACGCACAGGCCGAAGGCGGCGCCGATGA
>NZ_MWIG01000211.1:0-8031 GCF_002156145.1 Streptomyces sp. NRRL B-24572
TGTGGGACATGACCGCCGCGCTGCTCCCCGCCCGGTACCCGTGGCTCGTCCGGGAGAGCGGAGGCCTCGCCGTCATGCTCCCGCCGGACGGGCCCGAGGCCGCGGCGGTCATGTCCCACACCCCCCAGCGGGCCTGGTCCAGGTAGGTGGTCACGCCGATCAGCGGCTTGGTCACGGAACTTCCTCCAGGGGTGCGGAGAGTCGGGTGGGTCAGTCGCGTGCGAGTTCGGCCTCGGCCGCGGCGAGCGCCGCGAACTCCTCCTCGGGCGCCTTGGCCACCAGATGGTGCCGACTGTAGAACGCGAAGTAGGCGAGGGCGATCACGTACACCCCGAGCGCCATGAACGCCGCCGTCCGGTCCACCAGGAAGGTCGCGACGAGCGCCGAGAGGGCCAGGACGAAGGCCACCGAGGAGGTCGCGATCCCGCCGGGCGTGCGGTACGGCCGGTGCAGGCCCGACTCGCGGCGGCGAAGGACGATGTGGGAGAGCGCCATCAGGGCGTACGAGATGGTGGCGCCGAAGACCGCGATGTTCAGCATCCGCGCGCCGTTCCCGGTCCCGGCGGCGAGCGCGAAGCCGAGGGCGCCCGGGATGAGGAGTCCCAGGTAGGGCGACTTGCGGCGGCTCGTGAGGGAGAGGAAGCGGGGCAGGTAGCCGGCCCGGGAGAGGGCGAAGAGCTGGCGCGAGCCGGCGAAGATGAGGGAGAAGAAGGAGGCGACCAGGCCCGCGAGGCCCGCGTAGTTCACGAAGCGGCTGAGCGCGGTCGGCTCCCCGTCGCCCTGGAGCGCCACGACCAGCGGGTTGCCGGCCTCCTGGACGGCGGCCGCACCGCGCGCCCCGGTGGTCGCGAAGAAGGTCATGACGGCGAGCAGCACCAGGATTCCCATGGAGATCGAGAGCGCCCTCGGCATCGACCGCACCGGGTCCTTCGCCTCCTCGGCGGCGAGCGGCACGCCCTCGACGCCGAGGAAGAACCACATGCCGAAGGGGAACGCGGCCCAGATCCCGAGGAGGCCGAACGGCAGCCAGGAGTTCGACCCGAAGGCCTCCCCGTCGACCGGGATGTCGTTCAGGCCGTCCACGTGGAAGTCGGTGAACGCGCCGAGGGCGAAGACGACCAGGGCCGCGACCGCGATCGCCGTCACGATCAGGCTGAAACGCAGCGCCTCGCCCACGCCCCACAGGTGGATGCCGATGAAGAGCGCGAAGCAGACCAGATAGACCGGCCAGCCCGACTCCAGGCCGAAGAGACCGAGCGACTCCACGTAGTCGCCGATGAAGATCGAGATCGCCGCCGGGGCGAGGATGTACTCGATGAGGATCGCGGTTCCGGTGAGGAAGCCGCCCCAGGTGCCGAGCGCCCGGCGGGCGAAGCCGTAGCCGCCGCCCGCGGTGGGCAGGATGGCGGAGAGCTCGGCCAGCGCGAAGACCAGGCAGGCGTACATCGCGCCCATCAGGACGGTGGCGACGGCGAGTCCGCCGAAACCGCCCTTCGACAGGCCGATGTTCCAGCCGGAGAAGTCCCCGGACACGACGTACGCCACGCCGAGGCCGGTCAGCAGCAGCCAGCCGGCGCTGCCGCGGCGCAGGGCCCGGCGTTCCAGGTAATCGTCCTTCGGCGGCGTGATGTCTTCCAGCGTCATGGCAGCGTCAGCTCCCCGCAACGGGCCCAATGGATTGGATCCATACCTTTGCGGTGGCCGGTGGGGGAGCGCAACCCCCGTGCGTTACTTTCGGATTACGCGCCCCGGTGTGCGGGCCTCACGTCAGGAAGCCCCGCAGCAGTGCCGCCGTGCCCGCGCAGTGCTCCCGCATCACCTCGCGCGCCGCGTCCGCGTCCCCGTCCAGGACCGCCTCCACCAGGGCCGTGTGCTGGTGCTGCGAGTGCTCCAGATTGCGTACGAGGAGGGGGATGCAGTCCAGGAGGTCGTTCACCGTCGCCCGGACGGCGGCGTACTGGGCCGTCAGCGTCGGCGAGCCGGAGAGCTCCGCGAGCGTGAGGTGGAGCAGGGTGTCCTGGCGGCGGTAATCGGCCAGCGGGGCGTCATGGGTCGCCGTCACGGCCGTCCGCAGCCGCTCGGCGCCCGCCGCGTCGAGGCCGTGGGCCGCGCAGAGACCGGCGGCCCCCACCTCCAGGACCTCACGGAAGCGCAGGGTGTCCTCCATGTCGACCGTGGCGATCCGGCGGCGCAGCTCGTCCTCGTCGGCCGTCTGCGGCCTGGGCAGCACGAACGTCCCGCCGTACCGGCCGCGCCGGCTCTCCACGAGCCCCTGCTCCTGGAGGACCTTGAGGACCTCGCGCAGGGTCACCCGGCTGATCCCCATCCGGTCGGCGAGCTCCCGCTCGGCGGGCAGCCGCTCCCCGCCGGGCACCAGACCGAGCCGTACCACCTGGAGGATCTGCTCCAGGGCCTCCTCGAATCCGTTGCCCGCCCGCACCGGCCGCAGCACGGGCGTCAGCCGGTCCGCCGGTTCACTCGTACTGGCCACGTTCTCGTTTTCCTCTCTCCGGCACTTCCCAAGCAATGGTCTATGGCAATACCTTATGGCTCCCGGCAGGCCGAAGGAGGAGCAATCCCGTGGCAGACCGCACACCCCCGCTCACCGTCGAGGAGCTCCGCGCCCTCGTCGCGAGCGGCGAGATCGACACCGTCGTCCTGGCCTTCCCCGACATGCAGGGACGACTCCAGGGCAAGCGGTTCGCAGCACCGTTCTTCCTGGACGAGGTCCTCGGCCACGGCACCGAGGGCTGCAACTACCTCCTCGCCGTCGACACCGAGATGAACACCGTCGACGGCTACGAGATGTCCTCCTGGGACCGCGGTTACGGCGACTTCGCGATGCACCCCGACCTCACCACCCTCCGCCGCCTCCCCTGGAACGACGCCACCGCCATGGTGACGGCCGACCTCGCCTGGGCCGACGGCACCCCGGTCGTCGCCGCGCCCCGCCAGATCCTCCGCCGCCAGCTGGAGCGCCTCGCGGAGCTCGGCCTCACGGCACACGTCGGCACCGAGCTCGAGTTCATCGTCTTCAAGGACAGCTACGAGCAGGCCTGGGACGCCGACTACCGCGGCCTCACCCCCGCCAACCAGTACAACATCGACTACTCCGTCCTCGGTACCGGACGCATCGAACCGCTCCTGCGCCGCATCCGCAACGAGATGACCGGCGCCGGACTCACCGTCGAGTCCGCCAAGGGCGAGTGCAACCCCGGTCAGCACGAGATCGCCTTCAAGTACGACGAGGCCCTCGTCACCTGCGACCAGCACGCCGTCTACAAGACGGGCGCCAAGGAGATCGCCGCCCAGGAGGGCTGCTCGCTCACCTTCATGGCGAAGTACAACGAGCGCGAGGGCAACTCCTGCCACATCCACCTCTCCCTCCAGGACGCCGAGGGACGCAACGTGATGGCCGGGGACGACCGGCACGGCATGTCCGAGACCATGCGGCACTTCCTCGCCGGACAGCTCGCCGCCCTCCGCGACTTCTCCCTCCTCTACGCCCCCAACATCAACTCCTACAAGCGGTTCCAGCCCGGCTCCTTCGCGCCCACCGCCGTCGCCTGGGGCCACGACAACCGCACCTGCTCGCTCCGGGTCGTCGGCCACGGCCGCTCCACCCGCTTCGAGAACCGCCTCCCCGGCGGCGATGTCAACCCGTACCTCGCCGTCGCAGGACTGGTCGCCGCCGGCCTGTACGGCATCGAGCAGCGCCTCGAACTGCCCCCGCCCTGCACCGGGAACGCGTACACCGCCGAGTACGCGCACGTCCCCACCACCCTGCGCGAGGCCGCCGAACTCTGGGAGACCAGCGAGATCGCCAAGGCGGCCTTCGGCGCCGAGGTCGTCGCCCACTACCGCAACATGGCCCGCGTCGAACTCGACGCCTTCGACGCGGCGGTGACCGACTGGGAGCTGCGCCGCTCCTTCGAACGCCTCTGAACCGCTTCCGAGAGGATTGAGTTGCTCCAGGTACTGAACCCGGCGACAGAGGAACCCGTCGCCACCGTCCCCGCCGCCACCCCCGTCGACGTCGACGCCGCCGTCGCCCGCGCCGGCGCCGCCCAGCGCGGCTGGGCCGCCGCCGCGCCCGCCGACCGGGCCCGGCTGCTCCGCCGCTTCGCCGCCGTCGTCGACGACCACATCGAGGAACTGGCCCGCCTGGAGGTCACCGAGGCCGGCCACACCATCGGCAACGCCCGCTGGGAGGCCGGCAACGTCCGCGACCTGCTCGACTTCGCCGCCGGGGGAGTGGAGCGGCTCAACGGCCGCCAGATCCCGGTGGCCGGCGGCCTCGACATCACGATCCTCGAACCGCTCGGGGTCGTCGGCGTCATCGCCCCCTGGAACTTCCCCATGCCGATCGCCGCCTGGGCCACCGCACCCGCCCTCGCCGCCGGCAACGCCGTGATCCTCAAGCCCGCCGAGACGACCCCGCTCACCGCGCTCCGCCTCGCCGAACTCGCCCTGGAGGCAGGCCTCCCCGAAGGCCTCTTCCAGGTCCTCCCCGGCACCGGACCCGTCGCCGGGAACGCCCTCGTCGAACACCCCGGCATCGCCAAGATCGTCTTCACCGGCTCCACCCGGGTGGGGAAGAGCATCATGGCGAAGTGCGCCGACCAGGTGAAGCGGGTCACCCTCGAACTCGGCGGCAAGAGTCCCAACATCGTCTTCGCCGACGCGGACATCGAGGCGGCCGCCGCCGCGGCGCCGATGGCCTTCCTCGACAACAGCGGCCAGGACTGCTGCGCCCGCACCCGCATCCTCGTCCAGCGGAGCGCGTACGACCGCTTCCTGGAGCTCCTCACCCCCGCCATCGAGGAGATCGTCGTCGGCGATCCGACCGACGAGCGCACCCAGATGGGCCCGCTCATCTCCCACGCCCAGCTCGACCGCGTCCGCGGCTACGTCACCGACGATCTCGAAGGCATCCGGGGCAAGGCGCCCGAGGGCCCCGGCTTCTGGTTCCCGCCGACCGTCCTCACCGGCGTCGCCGAGAACGCCCCCTGCGCGGTCGAGGAGATCTTCGGCCCCGTCGCCGTCGTCCTCCCCTTCGAGGACGAGGCCGACGCGATCCGCCTCGCCAACGCCACCGAGTACGGCCTGTCCGGCTCGATCTGGACCCGTGACGTCGGCCGCGCCCTGCGC
This sequence comes from Streptomyces sp. NRRL B-24572, assembly GCF_002156145.1. NCBI lineage: Bacteria > Bacillati > Actinomycetota > Actinomycetes > Kitasatosporales > Streptomycetaceae > Streptomyces > Streptomyces sp. NRRL B-24572. The sequence goes on from NZ_MWIG01000211.1 coordinate 5,152, forward strand.
GCCTCCCGCGCCGTCCGGGCCGGCAACCTCTCCGTCAACTCCCACTCCAGCGTCCGCTACTGGACCCCGTTCGGCGGCTACCAGCAGTCCGGCCTCGGCCGCGAACTCGGCCCCGACGCCCTGACCGCCTTCACCGAAACCAAGAACGTCTTCATCAGCACGGAGGGCCCCGCACTGTGAGCAACGAGATCATCTGCCGCCGCCTCGTCGGCCGTACCGCCGTCATCACCGGAGCCGGCAGTGGCATCGGCCTCGCCACCGCCCGCCGCCTCGCCTCCGAGGGCGCCAACGTCGTCTGCGCCGACATCGACGAGACCGCGGGCAAGGCCGCCGCGGAGGAGGTCGGCGGCACCTTCGTCCAGGTCGACGTCACCGACCCCGAGCAGGTCGAGGCGCTGTTCAAGACCGCCTTCGACACGTACGGCTCCGTCGACATCGCCTTCAACAACGCCGGCATCTCGCCCCCCGACGACGACTCCATCCTGGAGACCGGCCTGGAGGCCTGGAAGCGCGTCCAGGACGTCAACCTCACCTCCGTCTACCTCTGCTGCAAGGCCGCCCTGCCCTACATGCGCCGCCAGGGCAAGGGCTCCATCATCAACACCGCCTCCTTCGTCGCCATCATGGGCGCGGCCACCAGCCAGATCTCGTACACCGCGTCCAAGGGCGGCGTCCTCGCCATGTCCCGCGAGCTGGGTGTCCAGTTCGCCCGCGAGGGCATCCGCGTCAACGCCCTCTGCCCCGGGCCGGTCAACACCCCGCTGCTCCAGGAGCTGTTCGCCAAGGACCCCGAGCGGGCCGCGCGCCGCCTCGTCCACATCCCCGTCGGCCGTTTCGCCGAGGCCGAGGAGATCGCCGCCGCCGTCGCCTTCCTCGCGAGCGACGACTCCTCCTTCGTCAACGCCAGCGACTTCCTCGTCGACGGCGGCATCTCCGGGGCGTACGTGACCCCCCTCTAGGCCCTCGCCGCCGCCACCCTCCCCACCCCCACCCGACAGCCGGGCGTCGCAAGGCGCCCGGCTGTCGCGCGTACCGACGTACCGACGCACCGACGCACCGACGCACCGACGCACCGACAGGAGAACGCCCGTGAAGCTCCGCACCTCCGCCGCGGCGGCCGCCCTCGCCCTCGCCGCCACCGGTTTCCTCCCCGCGGCGAACGCCGGGGCCGGGCCCGCCGGATGCCCCGCCCTGAAGGTCTCCGAGGGCTGGTACGGCGACAACAAGGCCCGCATCGACGCCCTGATCGCCGACCACTGCGACGACAAGGGGCGGCCTCGCGGAGAGAAGCCCGTCGCGGTCTTCGACTGGGACAACACCGTCATCAAGAACGACGTCGGCGACGCCACCTTCTACTGGCTCCTGCGCAACGACCGCGTCCGGCCCCCGAAGGACGGCGACTGGTCCACCACCAGCCGCCACCTCACCCCCGAGGCCGCGACCGCCCTCGCCGAGGCCTGCCCCACCGGCGTCGGCACCCTCCCCACGTCCACCGACACGGCCTGCGCCGACGAACTGCTCTCGGTGTACGGGAACGGCGCCACGACCGCGGGCCGGACGGCCTTCACCGGCTACGACCACCGCCGCACGGAGCCCCAGTACGCCTGGCTCGCCCAGCTCCTGCACGGCTGGACCACCCGCCAGGCCGCCTCCTTCGCGGCCGCCGCCCGCGCCGAGAACCTCGCCGCCCCGCAGGGCGCCACCCAGCAGGTCGGCACCGCGAAGGTCACCGGCTGGGTCCGCTACTACGACCAGCAGCGGGACCTGATCCGCACCCTCCAGGACGGCGGCTTCGACGTCTGGATCGTCTCCGCCTCGCCCGAGCCCGTCGTCGACGTCTGGGCGAAGGGCGTCGGCGTCGACCCCTCCCACGCCGTCGGCATCCGCAACACCACCGACCACGGCCGCCTCACCAGCCACCTCAAGGGCTGCGGCAGCGTCCGGGACGGCGAGGACACGATGATCACCTACATCGACGGCAAGCGCTGCTTCATCAACCAGGAGATCTTCGGCGTCCGCGGCCCCGCCGCCGAGCGCGTCCAGCCCGCCGCCCGCCGCCAGGTCTTCGCCGCCGGCGACTCCGACACCGACATCTCCTTCCTGCGGGACGCCACCGGGCTGCGCCTGGTCCTCAACCGCAACAAGAACGAGCTCATGTGCCGGGCGTACGAGAACGGCGACGGCCGCTGGCTCGTGAACCCCATGTTCATCGAGCCGAAGAAGCAGAGGACGAGCGCGTACCCCTGCTCGACCACCGGCTACACGGCGAGCGACGGCACGGCCCAGCCGGTCCGGCGCACGGACGGCAGCATCGTCCCGGACCAGCTGGACACGGTCTTCTGACGGTTCCTAGAGGAAGGTCATGCCCTCGCCCCGGTACGTGGGCACGGTGGCGGTGACGCGATCGCCCTCGACCAGGTGCAGGTTCTCGAACCGCTCGCACAGCTCCCCGGCCTTCGCGTGCCGGAACCAGACCTTGTCGCCGATCCGCAGATCGTCGGCGGGGGAGCCGAGCAGCGGGGTCTGCACCTCGCCCGGACCCTCCTGCGGGTCGTAGCGGAGCCCCTCCGGCAGGTACGGGACGGGCAGCCGGTCCGGGCCCGCGGCACCCGACGCCGGGTAACCGCCGCCGAGCACCGTCACCACGCCCACGCCAGGGCGGCGGACCACCGGCTGCGCGAAGAGCGCGGCGGGGCGGCCGCTGAAGGACGTGTAGTTGTCGAAGAGACGCGGCACGAAGAGGCCCGAACCCGCCGCGATCTCGGTCACCGCGTCCTCGGCGGCCGTGTGCTGCACGCTCCCGGTGCCGCCGCCGTGGTGCGGGCCGTCCGGGCGGTCGCGCCGCATCTGGAGTTCGTGCACGGCGGCGGCACCCGGAGC
>NZ_MWIG01000212.1:0-37898 GCF_002156145.1 Streptomyces sp. NRRL B-24572
GCCGGCGTCGAGCCGGTAGCCGCCGGGCTGGGAGACGAGGATCGCGTCGGCGGTGCGCCGGTCCGACCAGCCGGGGTGCGGCTCCGCCGGCTCGGTGTCGCGCAGGGCGCCCGCGATGAGGCTCCGCAGCTCGGCTATGTGCGCCTGGAGTTCGGCGCGGGCGCCCTCGGCGCGCTCGCACGCTACGGCGCCTCGCTCGCCCGGCCCACCCCGGACGGCGCCTTCCCCTGGACGGTCCTCACGGTCAACGCGGTCGGCTGCGCGGTGCTCGGCACCCTCATGGTCCTCCTCACCGAGACCACGACCGCCCCGCACCCGCTGCTCCGGCCCTTCCTCGGCACCGGCGTCTGCGGCGGGTTCACCACCTTCTCGACGTACGGCCTCGACACCCAGCGCCTGCTGAGCGCGGGCGACCCGACGCGGGGCCTCCTCTACCTGGGCGGGACCCTGCTCGCCGCCCTCGCCGCCGTCTGGGCGGGCGTCACCGCCGCCCGGGCGGTCGTACGGGCCCGGGGGAGGCACGCGTGAACTGGCTGCTCGTCGTGGTGGGCGCCGCCGTCGGCGCACCCCTGCGCTACCTCACCGACCGCGCGGTCCAGGCACGCCACGACTCGGTCTTCCCGTGGGGCACCTTCACCGTCAACGTCGTCGGATCGTTCGTCCTCGGACTCCTGACCGGCGTCTCCTCCGCACAGGCGCACCTGCTGCTCGGCACGGGCTTCTGCGGCGCCCTCACCACGTACTCCACCTTCTCGTACGAGACGTTCCGGCTGTACGAGAACGGGGCGAAGGGCTACGCGGCCCTGAACGTGGCCGGGAGCCTGGCCGCCGGACTCGCAGCCGTATGGCTGGGAGTGGAAGCGGCCAGGCTGTAGTACCTCTTACGCGGTGATCCAGTCGCTGGTCGCGATCACCGGCTGGACGCCCTGACGGTGGATGGTGCCCTCGATCAGGCCGTACATCCGGTCGGCCGCGAAGTACACCTCGTTGTCGTTCTTCAGCCCGAACGGCTCCAGGTCCACCAGGAAGTGGTGCTTGTTCGGCAGGTTCAGCCGGACCTCGTTGACCGTGGAGACGTGGTCGAGGACCCGGTCCGCCATCGCGTGCAGGGTCTGCTGCAGCGAGTAGCTGTACGTCTCTGCGAACGCCTCCAGCATGTGGCGCCGCACCTTCGCGTACGAGGCGTCCCAGTCGTGCTCCGCGTCGGCGGCGGCCGAGGCCGAGTTCGCCCAGCGGGCGGTGACCTTGGTGGCCAGGATGCGGTCGTACGCCTCCTGGAGCGTCGTGTACTTGTCCTTGATGAAGCCGTGGAACTCGGAGTTGGTCGAGTTCATGACCGTCAGGTCCTTGAGGCCCGACAGGACCTGGAGCCCGGTGGTCTCCGAGTACGTGATCTGCGCGGTACGGACCTCCTGACCCTTGCGCGCGAAGGAGTGCTGCTCCTTGCGGCTCGGCACCGAGATCCGCTCCCAGGCGAACTCCTCGACCCGGATCTGCGCCTCGTGGATCACGGCCTGGGAACTCACGAAGTGCTTCGCCAGGAGGATGCCGAAGGCCTCGGGGGAGTCGACGCCGTGCTCCTTGGCGAAGGCGTAGATCGTGTTCTTGGTGGTGTCCGTCGGCAGGCAGTTGCCGTTGTCGCCGGTCAGGTGGACGTCGCGGTACTCACCGCGCAGCGCCACCGACACGTTCAGGTCGCGGATCTCGTGCCACGCGCCGTCGTTGCCCTTGCGGGTGACCGTGACGATGCGGTTCTCGGCCTTGCCGTACTGGTTCTGGGCGAGGACGTGCTTGCTCATGTGCTGCTCAGCTCCTGCGGGTACGTGGATACGGATATCCCGTACGCCCGGCGTCCAGCGTCCTCCGTCGTCCAGGAGGTGCGCTCCCCGCCGTCCGGCCCGTGAACGGCGGACCGCCCCGGGACTGACGAGCATCCCGGTCCGTAGGTGTCGGCTCGAAGATATGTGCACTTCTGGCCACTGGCAATGGGGGAGGGCTTCGCGTAGGGGAACCGTCAAGACGGGCATTAACGGCGTTAGGGGCACGTCAACGGCGGCGGCGAGTCATCAGGAAGGCGGTTTCCTCGTCTCGTCCGAGAATCCGTTCTTCCTTCTTCCTGCATCCGGGAGCTCACGATGGCCGACGTGGCCTTCGTCGTCACCACGGTCGCGGTCTTCGCGCTGGTGGCCTTCATCGCCAAGGGGGTGGCCAAGCTGTGAGTGTCGAGAACATCGTCGGTCTGCTCGTCGCGGCCGGCCTCCTGGGTTATCTCGTCCTCGCCCTCGTCAAGCCGGAGAGGTTCTGAGTTCCCAGATGAGTCCCGTTCTCGCTGGAGTCCTCCAGCTTCTGGCGTTGATCGTCGCCCTGGGTCTGTCGTACCGGCCCCTCGGCGACTACATGGCGCGCGTCTACTCCTCGGAGAGGCACTACCGGCCCGAGAAGTGGATCTACAAGGCGATCGGTGCGAACCCGAACGTGGAGATGCGCTGGCCGGCCTATCTGCGCGGGGTGCTGGCCTTCTCCGTGGTGAGCGTGCTGTTCCTGTACCTGCTGCAGCGGGTGCAGGGCTCGCTGCCCGGCTCGCTGGGGTTCGTGTCGATCGACCCGGACCAGGCGTTCAACACGGCGGCGTCGTTCGTGGCGAACACGAACTGGCAGTCGTACTACGGCGAGCAGGCCATGGGCCACGTCGTGCAGACCGGCGGTCTGGCGGTGCAGAACTTCGTGTCGGCGGCCGTGGGCATCGCGGTGGCGGTGGCGCTGGTCCGGGGCTTCGCCCGCTCCCGCACGGGTGAGCTGGGCAACTTCTGGGCCGACCTGGTCCGGGGAGTCGTCCGGATCCTGCTGCCGATCTCTGTCGTGGGCGCGCTGGTGCTGGTGGCGTGCGGGGCGATCCAGAACTTCTCCGGGATCCACGAGGTGGGCCAGTTCACCGGCGGCGCGCAGCAGTGGAACGGCGGGGCGGTGGCCTCGCAGGAGGTCATCAAGGAGCTGGGCACGAACGGCGGCGGTTACTTCAACGCCAACTCGGCCCATCCGTTCGAGAACCCCAACGGGCTCTCCAACCTCTTCGAGATCTACCTGATCCTCGTCATCCCCTTCGCGCTCACCCGCACCTTCGGCCGCATGGTCGGCTCGATCAAGCAGGGGTACGCGATCCTGGCCACGATGGCCACCATCTGGGTCGGGTTCACCGCGCTGATGATGTGGACCGAGTTCGCCCACCACGGCCCGGCCTTCGAGCTGGCGGGCGGGGCGATGGAGGGCAAGGAGACCCGGTTCGGGGTCGGCGGTTCGTCGATCTTCGCGGTGGCGACCACGCTGACGTCGACGGGTGCGGTGAACTCCTTCCACTCCTCGTACACCGGCTTCGGCGGCGGTATCAACCTGCTGGGCATGCAGCTGGGCGAGATCGCGCCCGGCGGTGTCGGCTCGGGCCTGTACGGCATGCTGATCATGGCGGTCATCGCGGTGTTCATCGCCGGCCTGATGGTCGGCCGCACCCCGGAGTACCTGGGCAAGAAGATCGGCACCCGCGAGATCAAGTTCGCCGCGCTCTACATCCTGGTCACCCCCGCGCTCGTCCTCTGCTTCACCGCCCTGGCGATGGCTCTGCCGACCCCGGTGCACTCGATGACCAACTCCGGTGCGCACGGCTTCTCCGAGATCCTCTACGCCTACACCTCGGGCGCGAACAACAACGGTTCGGCCTTCGCCGGCCTGAACGCCGACACCCAGTGGTTCAACACGACCATCGGCATCGCGATGCTGCTGGGCCGGTTCCTGCCGATGGTGTTCGTCCTCGCGCTGGCGGGTTCGCTGGCCGAGCAGACGCCGGTGCCGGAGACGGCGGGCACGCTGCGGACGGAGAAGCCGCTGTTCACCGGCCTGTTGGTCGGCACGATCGTGATCGTCACCGGTCTCACCTACTTCCCGGCCCTCGCCCTTGGCCCGCTCGCCGAAGGACTCGCAGCATGAGCACCCTCACTCCCACCCGGCCCCCGCAGTCAGGGGCGCCCACCGGCCGGCCGGCCGAGACCGGCCGTGTCGGCAGTGGCCTGTTCGATCCGAAGCAGCTGCTCACGTCCCTGCCGGACGCGGTCCGGAAGCTCGACCCGCGCGTGATGGTCAAGTCGCCGGTGATGTTCGTGGTGCTGGTCGGCTCGGTCGTCACCACCGTCCTCGCGTTCAAGGATCCGGGGGACTGGTTCGGCTGGGCGATCACCGCCTGGCTGTGGCTGACCACGATCTTCGCCAACCTCGCCGAGGCGGTCGCCGAGGGCCGGGGCAAGGCCCAGGCCGACACCCTGCGCAAGGCCAAGACCGACACCGTCGCCCGCCGCCTGACGAAGACGGGCGAGGAGCAGGTGCCCGGCACCGCACTGACGATCGGCGACCTGGTGGTCTGCGAGGCCGGCGACGTCATCCCCGGCGACGGTGACGTCGTCGAGGGTGTCGCGAGCGTCGACGAGTCGGCGATCACCGGCGAGTCCGCCCCGGTGATTCGCGAGTCGGGAGGTGACCGGTGCGCGGTCACCGGCGGCACGAAGGTCCTCTCCGACCGGGTTGTCATCAAGATCACGACGAAGCCGGGGGAGACGTTCATCGACCGGATGATCAACCTGGTCGAGGGCGCCGCCCGGCAGAAGACCCCCAACGAGATCGCCCTCAACATCCTGCTCGCCTCCCTCACCGTCGTCTTCCTGCTGGCCGTGGTCACGCTGAAGCCGTTCGCGATCTACGCGGGCGCCGACCAGCAGACCTCGATGATCGTCCTCACGGCGCTCCTGGTCTGCCTCATCCCGACGACGATCGGCGCGCTGCTCTCGGCGATCGGCATCGCCGGCATGGACCGGCTAGTCCAGCGCAACGTCCTCGCCATGTCGGGCCGGGCCGTGGAGGCCGCCGGTGACGTGTCGACGCTGCTGCTCGACAAGACGGGCACCATCACGCTCGGCAACCGGCAGGCCTCGGAGTTCGTCCCGGTCAAGGGCGTCACCGCGGCCGAGCTGGCTGACGCCGCGCAGCTGTCCTCGCTCGCCGACGAAACGCCCGAGGGCCGTTCGATCGTGGTCCTCGCGAAGGAGAAGTACGGGCTGCGCGAGCGGCATCAGGGCGAGCTGAGCCATGCCGGCTGGATCGAGTTCACCGCCCAGACCCGTATGTCGGGTGTGGACGTGGACGGGCGCAAGGTCCGCAAGGGCGCGACCGGTTCGGTCGTGGCCTGGGTGGAGGAACACGGTGGCGAGGTCGCCAAGGATGCCCAGGACGTCACCGACGCCATTTCGCAGGCTGGTGGCACGCCGCTCCTCGTGGCTCTGGAGGACGACAGGGGCGCCCGGGTCCTCGGCGTCATCCACCTGAAGGACGTGGTCAAGGAGGGCATGCGGGAGCGGTTCGACGAGCTGCGCCGCATGGGCATCAAGACGATCATGATCACGGGCGACAACCCGCTGACCGCGAAGGCCATCGCCGAGGAGGCCGGTGTCGACGACTTCCTCGCCGAGGCCACCCCCGAGGACAAGATGGCCCTGATCAAGCGGGAGCAGGCCGGCGGCAAGCTCGTCGCGATGACGGGTGACGGCACGAACGACGCCCCCGCGCTGGCGCAGGCGGACGTGGGCGTGGCGATGAACACGGGCACGTCGGCCGCCAAGGAGGCCGGCAACATGGTCGACCTCGACTCCAACCCGACCAAGCTCATCGAGATCGTCGAGATCGGCAAGCAGCTCCTGATCACCCGGGGCGCGCTGACGACCTTCTCGATCGCCAACGACGTGGCGAAGTACTTCGCGATCATCCCGGCCATGTTCGCGGTCGCCTACCCGTCGCTGGACGAGCTCAACATCATGGGCCTGGCCTCGCCGGAGTCCGCGATCCTCTCCGCGGTCATCTTCAACGCGCTGATCATCATCGCCCTGGTCCCGCTCGCCCTGAAGGGGGTGCGCTACCGGCCGTCCAGCGCCGACTCGATGCTGCGGCGCAACCTCGGCATCTACGGACTCGGCGGCCTGATCGCCCCGTTCATCGGCATCAAGCTCATCGACCTCCTCATCTCCCTCATCCCCGGAATCGGCTGACCATGACGAACAACTCCGTAGGAAACGCGGGACGTCTGCTCTGGGCCGGACTCCGTGCCCTGCTCGTCCTGACCGTGGTGACGGGCGTGCTCTACCCGCTCGCCGTCACCGGGCTTGCCCAGGTCGCCTTCCCGGGCAAGGCGAACGGTTCCGAGATCAAGGACGCGAGCGGCAAGGTCGTCGGCTCCGAGCTCATCGGCCAGACCTACAACCTCCCGCTGAAGGACGGCGAGGAGACCGCGAGTGCGGACCTGAAGTGGTTCCAGCCGCGCCCCTCCCACGGCCTCGGCAGCAACAGCGTCAACACCCGGTACAGGCTGATCCTGTCCGGCGCCACCAACCGCTCCGGCGACAACGCCGACCTGATCCAGTGGGTCAAGGACGCCAAGGCCGCCGTCGTCAAGGACAACTCGGTGAACGGCTACACGGTCAAGCCCTCCGACGTCCCCGCCGACGCCGTCACCTCCTCCGGCTCCGGCCTGGACCCGCACATCTCCCCGCAGTACGCGAAGCTCCAGGTCCACCGGGTCGCCGAGAAGAACCACCTCACGGTCGCCCAGGTCGACAGGCTCGTCGCCGACCACACCGACGACCGCATCCTCGGTTTCATCGGCGAACCCCGCGTCAACGTCCTCCAACTCAACGTCGCACTGCGGGAACTGGCCGGGCGTCAGTAGGGCAGCACTCGCGTCTCGGCCGCCGGGAGGCCCTTGGTCCACCAGTGGTCGTACCGCCCGTACACCCGCGGGTCGCGGTCGGCGAGCAGCGTCCCCAAGGACGCCGCCTCGGCCGCGAGCCCGTCCCAGTCCCCGGCCGTCAGCGGGTGGAAGGCCGAGGCCTCGATCCCGCCGTCGACCGGCCGCCAGACCCCGGCCACGTACCCGTCGACGAGGAGCGTCGGGAGCGTGTCGCCGTTCACGCGGATGACGTGCTTGCGGTACTCGGGCGGGATGACCCGGCTGCGGTCCGCGTACGCGAGGAGGACGCTGTCCCACATCGCCATCAGCCGGGGCGGCGCCGGGGCGTCCTCGCCGGGCAGAGGCGCCCCCGGTACGTCGTACAGCACGGTCCCGTCGGGCCCCTCCAGGCGCTCCAGCCCACCCTCCAGGGCCTTCACCGCCTCCCGGACCAGGCCTCGCGGGGCCGTCGTGAACTGCGCCATGTCCGGTACGGACGCGGGTCCGAAGCCCTCCAGGTAGCGCCGGAGCAGGGCGGCCAGGCCGGCGGCGGAGGCCTCCGGGTCGCGGAGCACCGGCAGTTCGTTCGCCGTGACGAAGGCCTGCGCGGTCCCGAACGACCACGGCGGTCCCGTCGGCGCGTGCCACAGCGGCGCGTACTGCCGCACCATCCGCCAGACCACGTTCTCCACCGGCCCGCCCCGGCCGGCTTCGAGGCGCGCCTTCATCTCGGCCCCGGTCCGCACGCTCCCGGCGTACGCCAGGAGGTCGGGGAGCAGCGCGTCGGCGTCGGCGGCCGTGAATCCGGCCTTCGTGAAGCGGGGGTCGTGCAGTCGCGAACCGCGCAGCGTCGGCTCCATGCCCTCCCGGAAGGCCCGGTAGTCCCCGGCGTGCACGAGGTGCAGCGTGAGCCGCATCAGCGTCGACCTGACCAACTCGAATCCGCTCACGGCCCCGTCGAGGTGCTTCGGGTCGAAGTCCGCGACCCGGTTCCACAGCGCCACGTAGGGCGAGCCGGGATGCTGTGCCTGGAGGCACACCACGCGCCGTACCGCTTCCGTGACGCCGAGCGGTGCCCGCTCCAGGAGCAACTGCCTTTGGAGGGTGGAGCGGTTGAGGGCGCGCGCGGTGAGGGCCATGGCGTGATTCTCCCTTCCCGCACGGACAACCCCCACCGGCGACGACGCAACGTAATGTCGTGGCCATGGGGAACGCGCTGCCGTACATACCGACCCGCCCGCGCTCGTCCGGAGAACGGGACTCGGTGGCGGCCTCCGCCGAGCCCCTGGACACGGGGGCCGGGGGCCGGGGCGTCGTCCTCACCGCCCTCTGCTTCCTCGTCTGCGCCGCCCTCGGGCTGCAGTCCTGGACGGCCCTGCGGGCCACCGGCTTCGACCTCGGCATCTTCGACCAGGCCGTGCGGGCGTACGCGCACTTCGAGCTGCCCAGGTCGCCGATCAAGAACGTCCACCACGAGTTCCCGCCCGGCTTCTCGCTCCTCGGCGACCACTTCACCCCCGCGCTCGCCCTCCTCGCGCCGCTCTACTGGCTGTGGGACGACCCGCGGACGCTGATCCTCGCGCAGGCCGCGCTGTTCGCGGCGGGCGTGCCGGTGGTCCGCCGCATCGCCCGGCACGTCTTCGCGGGCGCGGAGCCGCTCGTCGTACGCCGGGCCGCCGACCTCGGGGGGCTCGTGTACGCCCTCGGCTGGCCGCTCCTCAACTCCTCCTACAACGGCTTCCACGAGGTCGCCTTCGCGGTGCCGTTCACCCTCCTCATGCTGGAACGGGGGCTCGCCCACCGCTACGGCGCGGCCGCCTTCTGGGCGGCCCTCCTCTGCACGGCCAAGGAGGACATGGGCCTGGTCGTCGGCGCGTACGGCCTCGTCCTCGCGGTCCGCGCCCACCGTGCAGGCCACCGCACGGGCCGCGCCACGGGCATCGTGCTCGCCCTGGCGGGACCGCTGGTGTCCGCCGTCGTGATCGGCTGGTTCATCCCGGCGATGGGCGGCCCCGAGGGCTACTACTGGTCGTACGGGAGCCTCGGCGCCGACCCGGGGGACGCCCTGGTCCACGTCCTCACCGCCCCCTGGGTCCTGCTCCAGGCCGCCGTCACGCCCTTCGTCAAGGTCGCCATGCTCGTCTGGATCCTGGGCTCCCTCGCCCTGCTCCCGCTCGGCTCCCCGACCTTCCTGCTCGCCGTCCCCCTCCTCGCGGAACGCGTCCTCTCCGACAACCCCAACCACTGGCCGGTGATCAACCACTACGACGCCTTCCTGTGGCCGATCCTGCTCACGGCGGCCCTGGAGACGCTGGCGAGGCTGCACGCGCGTCGTCGTGGAATCCGTCCCTGGGCGGTCGCCGCGATCGCCCTCTCCTCCGCGGCGGCCGTCGCCCTCGGCCTGAACCTCCTCGTCCGCCCCGACTTCTGGCGGCCCTCCCCGGACAAACGCCCCCTCGCCGCGGCGGCCGCACTCATCCCGGACGGCGCCACCGTGGAGGCCGACAACACCATCGCGCCCCGCCTGACCGCCCGTACGGACGTGGTCATCGCCGACGGCACCCCGCGCGGCGCCGACTGGTTCCTCCTCCGGACGGACGACCGGACCTTCCCCTTCGCCTCCACCGACGAACAGCGCCGGCGGGTCGAACTCCTCCTCGCCCACGGCTACACGCAGGTCTGGCAGCAGGACGGCACGGTCCTCCTCCACCGCACCGACCCCACCACCCCGGTCCCCGGCATGCACCGCCCGGGCCCGGACAGCACCCCGATCCGGGAGGCCGTCCCGGAGGACGTGGGCGCGAACCTGCTTCTGCGGTAGGCCCCTTACCGTCCCGTCCGGTTCACCGGGGCCACGTCCGCGGGTCACGCGGTTCTCACCCTCGCTCGTGAGCATCGGCGCATGACCTTCCTGTCCCGTGCCACGCGCCCGGCCGCCGTCGGTTCGGCCGTCGCCCTCGCCGCCGCCGCCGCTCTCCTCGCCCCGTCCTCGCCGGCGTTCGCGGCGTCCAACGCCGTCCCGACGTACGAAGTGAAGATCAACCTCACCGCGGCGGCCCTCGACGCGGGCTTCGCGCCGAGCGCGGAGGTCAGGTCGGCCTTCGGGATCACCGGTTCGGCGAAGGCCCGCTCGTACAGCTACTACGACACCGACGGGCTCGCGCTCGACGCGCAGGGCTGGAGCGTCCGCCTGCGCCACAAGAGCGGCTCGTCGTTCGAGGAGACGTACAAGAAGCGGTTCCCGGTCACGAACGGCGACATCGACGCCGCCCTCACCACGGCCAACGCGGCCGGCTTCGACAGCGGCGACACCAACTACGACGCCGAGGTCGACTGGGGCTACGCCAAGCAGACCCTCAGCTTCTCCAACGAGAAGTCCCACAGCTCCAGCGGCTACTCGGGCACCGCGATGCCGACGAGCACGACCGGCCGCACCTGGCTCGTCAACGACATCCCCGGCAAGCTGGAGAACTGGGGCAGCGCCAACTGGGGCAAGGACACGCTCCAGGCCTCCCGCGCCCACGGGCCGGTGACCTCCAAGGTGTACGGGGGAGCCTGGGGCCCCTCCGACGACGCGAGCATCGAGGTGCTGCCCGTGGTCGGCGCGGACGGGACCGGCACGGAGTACGTCGTCGAGCTGTCCTTCAAGACCGGCTCGTACGCCGACGCGGCCGACCTGCACGCCGACGCCGTCGCCGTCGCCGAGTCCCACGGCTGGCTGTACCACGGCGACATCCTCAAGACGCAGCTCATCCTCGACCGTTACTAGGACGGAGGGGGCACGAGGGCGGACCTCGCGTTCACCCAGGACTCGCCCGGACGTCGTGAACCCGTCGCCGCGCGTTGTGCGAAGGACTGGACCATGAGGCCGCCCTCACCGGCGACTTTCCATGTCATCCAGGGAGTTCTGATGAATCCGTCGACCACGCGTCTCCTGCGCCGGCCCGCCCTCGTCGTCCTGCCGCTGTCCGCCGCGCTCGCGTGCTCGGTGGTCGTGGGGACGGCCGACGCCACCCCGGCGCACCACGGCGACCCCGCCGGCCGGGTCCTCTCCGCCTCGACGCTGCCCGACATCCCGCTGGCCGCCTTCAGCAACGGCCTGCTGCCGGGCAGCGTCGCCGACGACCGGGGCGTCGACCTCGGCGGCATCGGCAGCGACCTGTACCCGGCCGGGCGGCGCGGCGAGTACTGGACCGTCACCGACCGGGGCCCCAACGGGCAGATAGCCGTCGGCAAGGACAAGCGGCGCACCTTCCCCGTGCCCGGCTTCGACCCGGCCATCGTGAAGATCCGCGCCGTGGGCGACCGGATCCAGGTCCTGAAGTCCATCCCGCTCACCACCGCCTCCGGCGCCCCCGTGACGGGCCTGCCGAACCAGCCGGGCCGCGACGAGGCCCCGTACGACTACGACGCCTCCACCCCGCTCGCGTACAACCCGAACGGCCTCGACACCGAAGGCCTCGTCCGCGACCGGGACGGCAGCTTCTGGCTGGTCGACGAGTACGGGCCCTCGCTCGTGCACGTCTCCGCGAAGGGCCGCGTCCTCGCCCGCCACGTCCCCGAGGGCCTCGGCCTGACCGGCACCGACTATCCGGTCGTCGAGTCGCTGCCGTCGATCTTCCTCCAGCGCAAGACCAACCGCGGCTTCGAGGGCCTCGCGCTGCTCCCCGACGGCGACCTCGTCCTCGGCCTGCAGAGCCCCCTGCTCAACCCCGACAAGGTCTCCGGGGAGAACTCCCGCACCACCCGCCTGCTGCGCTTCTCGCCCGAGAAGAACCGGGTCACCGCCGAGTACGCCTACCGCTTCGACACCGTCGGCGTCGTCGAGCCCGGCCAGACCAAGACCCCCGAGCTGAAGCTCTCCGCGCTCGTCGCCGTCGGCGGCGACCGCCTCCTCGTGCAGGAGCGCACCGACAAGGCCGCCCGCCTCTACGAGGTCCGCCTCCGCCGCGACTCCGACATCCTCGGCACCACCTGGGACACCGCGACGGCACCCACCCTGGAGCAGCTCGACGACACGGCCGCGGCCGAGGTCCCGGTCCTCGACAAGCGCCTCGTGATCGACCTCAACACGGTCGAGGGCGTCCCCGGCAAGATCGAGGGCGTCGCCGTCGAGGGCTCCTCGACCGTCGTCCTGCTCAACGACAACGACTTCGGCATGACGGACGGCCCGGAGGCCTTCGACGCGGACGGCCGCCTCGTCGACAGCGGCGTGGAGACCACCCTCGTACGGGTGAGGCTGGACCGCCCGGTCCGCTGAGGTTCAGGCGGGACCGCCCGGTCCGCTGAGGTTCAGGCGGGACCGCCCGGTCCGCCGAGGTTCAGACGGGACCGCCCGGTCCGCCGGGAGTGAGGCCGGGCCGCCCGGTCCGCCGGGGGTCAGGCCTGCGGCCGCAGCGGATTGGCCATCGGCGTGTACCGGGCGTCGGCGCCGTCGACGTCGAGCCAGCGCAGCAGCAGGTTGGTCTTCGCGGGGACGTGGGGCGAGGCGAGCAGGGCGGGAACCTCCGCCGGGCCGCCGTGCTCCGCCGCGTACCCGGCGAAGACCGCCCGCGCCCGGGGCCACAGTTCGCCGGTGAGCTCCGGGTGGCGGTCGGTGAGGGCGCCGGCGATCTCGGAGAGGTTGTTCGTCACCAGGCAGTACGCCAGTCGCTCCCAGCCGTGCGCCGCGTCCAGGACCGGGGCGGGCCCCCGTGACGCGTACCGGTCCAGGAGCGCGCGGTGCCGCTCGGCGACGATCCGTATCCCCTCGTGGTCGCGGAAGACCACCTGCGCCGGGAGGCCGGCGGCGTCCACGCCGACGAGGACGTTCTGCAGATGGCACTCCAGGACCAGGCCGTGCGCCCGCCAGGCGTGCAGCACCGGTGGTACGAGCTGGTCGAGGTAGCGCTGCCACCAGACGAGGGCCCGCTCGGGGGTCAGCCCGTCGAGCGGGTTCCCGGGGAAGCCCTCGCCGATGCCCGCCGCGAGCAGCGGCGTCACCCCGGGCAGCAGATGCGGCCGCAGACCCTCGCGGGCGATCACCGCGAAGCCCTCGTAGGCGTGCTGCCCGCCGAGGTCGGCGGTGCGGTAGCCCCGGTCGGCGAGGAAGCTCGCCGTGGGGAGGGGGTCGAAGACCGGCGCGAGGAGCTCGCCGACCGTCCGCAGCCAGAGGAGGTCGCGCAGCTCCAGACGGCGGTTCCCGTTGGTGATCCGCACGTCCAGGCTGAGCTTGCAGAAGAGGTCGGCCTCCGGCAGGTACACCGTCCGTATGGAGGAGGTCGGCACGGCCGGCCCCGCCTGCGGCGCACTCGCGCCGAGCCGGAGCAGCCGCCCGTCACGGAACGCGGGCAGCCCGCTCTCCTGCAGCAGGTCCAGCTCCCAGGGGTGAATGGGGAGAACCGCATAGCCGTCGGGTCCCGCCGTCCCCAGCACCTCCAGGAGCGACAGGTCCCCGTCCTCCGCGACGACGTCGGCCCGGACGCCGAGGAGCTCCAGCGGGAACCGGGTGTACGCCTCCGGCGCGTACGGCAGCCAGCTCTCCGGGGCGCCCGCCCCGCGCGCCTTGGGCGCCGGGTGGTACCGGTGCCCGGCGAGCAGCGCCTGCTCCGACCGCAGGTACGGGTCCTCCGGCGGGCGCGCGGCGGCGCGCGCGTCCTGCAGCGCCGCGATGACGTCCCGGCTGTCGGTCATCTCGTCGACGACGGTCCTGTTGGTGACGCCGGTGCGCCGGCCGAGCTCGTCGGCGGTCAGCGCCACGAGGGCCTCGAAGGTCAGCGGGAGCCAGCCGCCGTCGGTGCGGACGCAGGGGTCGGCGGGCCTGCGACCCGCCCGTACCCGAAGGAGACGGCCGGTCGCCGGGAGCCGGTGGACGGCATGGTCCGCGCCCGGGCGGGGTTCGGGCCGGGCCACCTCCCGGATCAGACAGTTGAGGAGGGCGGTGGCCGACAGGGCGTCGGCCCGGTCCTTGGCTTCGCTCACGACAGCGCCTTCCCCCCGTTCTCCGGCGGGTCGTCCACCGGTAGGGACATCCTGCGCAGGGTAGTGAGCCTTCATGCGCTTCGCTCCGGATCACGACAAGGGCGTGCGGCAGCCACCGCGCGCCCCCGAGGTGGCCGTCGCCCCAACCTCAGCTTTCGCCCCCGAGGACGACTTCGCCACCGAACTGGCGGCCGTGGCCCCCGGGCTCCTCGCCGCCTACCGCGAGGAACTGCCCCCGGCGCGGGCGGCGGTCCTCGGCCGGCTGTGGCGCGCGCTGCTCCACGAGCCGCTGCCGGGGACCGCGGAGCGTGACGCGCACGCCGGCCGGGTGGTGCTCGCCGACGGCCGGGTCCTGAGCGGGCCGCCCCGGCTCCCGTACGACCTGGTGGTCCCCGGCGAGGACACGACCGTACGGCTCGACGGCCGCGCCCACGACCACCCGGCCGCCCTCCTCGCCGCGCTCGGCCTGCCGGGCGCCGAGGCCCTCGTCGCCGAACTCGGCCACGGCGTCGCCTCCCTGGCGCTGTCCCGGGCGGGGGCGACCTACCGACCGGGGGACGCCCGTTCCCTCGCGTACGTCGAGCAGAGCGTCGTCGACGGGCACCCGTACCACCCCTGCTGCCGCAGCCGCCCCGGCCTCTCGGTGGCCGAGCAGCTCGCGTACGCGCCCGAGCACCGCCCCGTCGTCGGCCTCGACCTGGTGGCGGTCCCGGCCGACCGGTGCCTCGTCGCGGGGGAGTGGCCGGACCGGTTGCGGGACGGCGACCGGCTGCTGCTGCCCGTGCACCCCTGGCAGAGCGCGCACGTCCTGCCGGGCCTCGGACACGAGCCGTACGCCACCGGAGCGATCCCCGCCCGGCCGCTGATGAGCGTACGGACCCTCGCCCCGCTCGACGGCGGACCGCACCTGAAGACGGCGCTGACCACGCGGATGACCAGCGCGATCCGCGACATCTCGGCGAGCGGCGTCGAGAACAGCGCGCCGCTCTCCGCGCTCCTCGCGCACGTCGTCGCCGACCTCTCCGGAAGCCTCCGGATCACCCGCAACCTCGCCGGCGCCTCCGCGCTCGTACGAGGGGAGCCCAGCGCCGACCTCGCCGTCCTGCTCCGCGAGTCACCATCCGCCGCCGCGCGGCTGCGCCCGGGGGAGACGGTCGTGCCGGTGGCGGCGCTCGCCGCCCGCCCCGCCGGAGACGGACCGCCCCTGATCCGGACGCTCCTGGCGTCCGCAGGGGCTCCGGCCGCGGGCGCCGACTGGCTGGCCGCCTTCGCCGGCCTCGCGGTGCCGCCGCTCGTCCGCCTCCTGAGCCGGGGCGTCGCGCCCGCCGCCCACGGGCAGAACCTCCTGGTCGTGCTCGACGCGCACGCCCGCCCCCGCCGGCTCGTCTACCGGGACCTCGCAGACGTCCGGGTGAGCCCGAGCCGGCTCGTCCGGCACGGCTTCGACGCGGCTCCCGTCGGCGGACGGGTGATCGACGACGACCCGGACGTGCTCCGCACGATGCTGTTCGGCCACCTCTTCGGCACGACGTTCGGGACCCTGGTCTCCGCCCTCGCCGCCCCTGTTGCCCCTGCCGCCCCTGCTGTCCCTGCCGCTCTCGCCGCTCCTGCCGCCCTTGCCGAACGCGACCGGAAGGAGGAGGGCCGGCTCTGGGACGTCGTCGCCGCCGCTGCCCGCCGCGCCTACGCCGACCTCCCCGCGACCCCCGAGAACCGGGCCGACCGCGCGGCCCTCCTCGCCCCGGAGCTCCGGGTCAAGGGCCTCACCCTGATGCGCCTGCGGGGCGTGGACCGCGACGCGTGGATCCCGCTCCCGAACCCCCTGGGGCCTGCCCGACCAGGACGTCACCGCCCAGCCGCACCTCCGGACCGGACGCCCCGACCCGGGTCGTGGCGCTGATGGTGGCGGGACTGCCGAGGGAGTCCCCCATGTCGACCGCGATCCGGTCGATGCCCCGGCCGGCGAGGTGGGCGGCGAGGCAGGCCGTGCTGTTGGCGTTGGCGATGTCCTCGGGGACGCCGATCGACGGGGCGAACATGCGGGCCGCGACCCGCCCCGAGGGCGTCGGCGCGGAGTACGCGTAACAGCCCAGGAGACCGAGGCGGTCGCAGGCGGCGCGGAGCCGTTCCATGTCCGGGGCGAGCGCGGCGAGTTCGGACCGCGAGGCCACCGGGACGAGGAGCCGCGGCCGCCCGACCGAGGCGACGCGCACCCCCTCCCCGAGCGCGTCCGGGGCGAGGCCGAGCGCGGGCAGGACGAGCGCGGACTCGCCGCCGGTCGGATCGCGCAGCTCCACGGGCCCGTACGCGAAGCCGACGCGGGCGTACGGTCCCTTCCGCACGGCCCAGCCGGGGAACGTACGCCCCGCCGTCCGGAGGGAGACCCGGTACGCGTCACCGCCCGCCCGCGCGGCGAGGTATCCCAGGGCGGCGAGCGTGCCGTGCCCGCACGACGGCAACTCCCCCTCGGAGGTGAAGAACCGGAGGGAGAAGGCGGGGCGGCCGTCCCGCTGCCCGGGCTCCGCCGAGACGAAGACGGCGTGCGAGGTCCCCGTCGCCCGGGGCACCCGCCGCCGCTCGTCCTCGCCGAAGGGCCCGTCGTCGAGGACGGCGGTGGGACTCCCGCCCCGACTGTCCCTGCCGCCCGGATCGTCCCTGCCGTCCGGACCGCCTGGGCCGCCCGGGCCGTCCCTGCCGTCCGGACCGCCTGGGCCGCCCGGCCCCTCCCTGCCGTCCCTGCCGTCCCTGTCGTCGTCGTCCCGCAAGCACGCGCGTACGACCGTCACGGCCGGCTCTCCGTCAAGCACCATACGCGTGTCCGTACCCCGTCGGCCGCCTCCGCCAACAGCGGGCCGTCAGAGGCTGCGGGCGGTGATGTCGCCGTACGAGGTGGTGGCCCGGATGCTGAGGCCGGCGGCGGAATCCCCGGTGTTCCGGAGGGAGTTGCGGACCCGGCCGTAGGCGGTGCCGGCGTCGAGGGAGGCGGAGACGCCGCGGGCGGCGCCGACGTTGATCTCGCCGGCCTCGGTGCGCAGCACGACGGTGCCGCGCATGGCCTCGCCGACCCGGAGGTCGCCCTTCCGGGTCCTGATCTCGGCGTCGCCGCCGAGACGCCCGACCGTGATGTCGCCGGCCTGCAGGGTGAGGCGGGCGCTTGCGGTCTCGTCGAGCTTCACGGTGGCCTGCGCGCCCTCGAACGTGACGTCGCCGAGCCGTCCGACACCGCGGAGTTCGGCGGCGGCGGCCTTCGCCTCGACCCGGGAACCGGCGGGCAGCTGGACGGTGACCTCGACGGCCCCGGAGGGACCGAAGTACTGGTTCTTCGCCGCGGGGGCCGCGATCCGCAGCACACCGTCCCCGAAGGAGACCCCGGTCTGCTCGGCCGCCTTCACGTCGCGGCTCCTGGAGGCGTCGGCGGGCAGGACCTCGACCGTGGTGTCGGTCCGGTCGGCGGCGATGAACCGGATGCGCCCCGCGGGGATGTCGAGGACGGCGGAGACGGGGGCGGTGGTGGCGAACGTCTGCATGGTGCTTCTCCTTGGACTCGTTGTTTCCGATGAAGGAAAAGCTACGTTGCGTTCATGATTACGGCAACCTCATCGTTGCGAGGAATCTACATAAGTGCAGGTGGATGTCGAGATTTCATTGCAACGACAGTGAAGCTAATGCAACGTACGAAACTCCATTCATTGCAATGGGTTGAAGGTGAACGCTATGCCGTACCGGCCGAGGGGTAGGAGCAGGCGCGAAGCGCCGTCGTTCAGGGTGGTGACGGGGGCGCCTGGCCGACGTTCATGTCGGATTCCTGCCGGAAGGCAGGCGGCGGCCGGTGTTTCACTGCGCTCATGACCTTCACCCGGCCGGACAACGCCCGCGTCTTCCGCTCCCTGCACACCCCCACCGCGCCCCTCGCGCTCGCCAACGCCTGGGACGTGGCCAGTGCCCGCGTCATCGAGGCCGCCGGTGCCCCCGCGATCGCCACCACCAGCGCGGGCGTCGCCTGGTCGCTGGGGTCTCCGGACGGGGACCTCCTCGGCCGGGAGCGAGCGCTGAAGGCGATCGCCCGGATCGTCGCCGCCGTCGAGGTTCCGGTCACCGCCGACATCGAGGGTGGATACGGGGAGGACGCCCCCGGGGTCGCCGAGACCGTCGCCGGAGTGCTCGCGGCGGGTGCCGTCGGCATCAACATCGAGGACGGCACCCGGCCCCCGGCGGAGCTCGCGGCGCGGCTGGAAGCGGCCCGCAAGACCGCCGAACGGGCCGGCGCGGACCTGTTCCTCAACGCCCGTGTCGACACCTTCCTGTTCGGGCTCGGCGACCCGGACGCCCGACTCGAGGAGACGCTGGCCCGGGCGCGTCTGTACGTCGACGCGGGCGCGGACGGCATCTTCGTCCCCGGCGTCACCGACGCCGCCGCCATCTCGGCGCTGGCCGGGGGCGTCTCCGTACCGCTGAACGTCATGGCCGGTCCCGGCGCCCCGGCCGTCGCCGAGCTCGGCGCCCTCGGCGTGGCCCGCGTCAGCCTCGGCTCGGGCGTGGCACAGGCCGCCTACGCCGCCGCCCGCCGCGCCGCGCAGGAACTCTTCACCACCGGCGACCACGGCTCCCTCGCCGGGGGCATCCCCTTCCCGGAACTCGACGCACTGCTCTCGCACGGCCCGGAGTGAGCCACGGCCGCGAGCGCGAAAGGACCCTCCCGGAGGAGGACCCGCGCTGTGGCCCGCCCACGGGTGCGGGTGGTCGGTCCCTCGCGCGGTCGGTCCCTCGCGCGGTCGGTGATCCAGCGGGCGGCGAGGAGGCGGTGAGGGCGAGCGTGGCGGTCGGACCCGTGCTCCTCGCCGGCGGGCAGGGGCTCGGGGTGCTGGGCGAGTTCGAGCCCGCCGCGGCCGCCGACGCAGATGATGACGATGACGATGACGAGCAGGGTGAACTGGAGCCGGTTCTCCCGCAGTCCGAGCCGCACGGGGCGCCCGGGGGCGGCGGTGGCGTTCACGGGTGGGTGGTCTCCCCGCCCTGGACGAGCTGCTGTCCCCGGGCCGCGGCGTACTGGGCGGGTCCGCCGTCGAGGACGGTGATGTCGGTGTGGCCGGCGCGTTCCAGGAGGCTGGCGGCGGTCATGGCGCGCTCGCCGTGCCGGCAGGCCACGACCACCCCGTCGGGGGCGCCGGCGGCCCGGGAGGCGAGGCTGCCGAGCTCGATGTGCGTGGCGCCGGGCACGTGGCCGGCGGTGAACTCCGCTTCCTGCCGTACGTCGAGGTAGGGGTGGTCTCCGGCGCGGTCGGCCGTGACGAACGGGGTGGCGGTCTGGGGGTTGCCGTCGGCGAGCCAGCCGGGCATGCCGCCGGCGAGACGGCCCGCGAGTCGCTCGTAACCGATCTTGTACGCCTGCCAGACGATCTCGCCGAGGTCCTGGTCGTCGCCGGCGACGAAGGCGATCGGCGCGGTGTCGGGCAGGAGCCAGCCCAGCCAGGTGGCGAACCGGCCGCGGAGCGGGATGGAGAGGGAGCCGTGGATGTGGCCGGCGGCGTAGTCCGCTGCCGGGCGGACGTCGACGACGTATCCGCCGTCGGCGAGCAGCGAACCGACCTGTCCGGAGCTGAGGACGGGCAGCAGCGGGGTGGCGGCGAGGACGGCGGGACCGCGCCGGTTGGCCTCGGCGAGCCGGTCGAAGTAGGCGGGGTGGCTGCCCAGGCTGCCGGTCAGCCGCGCGGTGAACGTGTCCTCGTCGGGCGCGGCGAGCAGCGGGTTGGTCCGTTTCTGCGCGCCGATGGTGGTGGTGCGCTCGCTGCCGGGAGGGGCGGAGCAGAACGAGCCGGCGCCGTGGGTGGGCCACACGGCGGTCGCGTCCGGCAGCCGCGTCAGGCGCTGGAGGGAGCGGTACTGCGCGCGGGCCAACTCCTCCGTACGGTCAGGACCGAGGAGATCGGTGCGGGCGGCGGAGTCCACGATCAGCGAGCCGCCCGTGAACACGCCCAGCTCCCGGCCGTCGTCGAGGAGCAGGAAGGAGAGGTGCTCGTCGGTGTGCCCGGGGGTGGCCAGGGCCCGCAGGGTCAGCCCGCCGAGGTCGACCTCGTCCTCGTCGGCCAGGCCCCGGTGCGCGAAGGCGCGGTGTCCGGCGGCGGACGCAAGGAGCGTGGCGCCGTGGTCGTGGCCGAGCTGCACGGCCCCGGAGAGGAAGTCGGCGTGCAGGTGCGTGTCGGCCGCGTACGCGACGGTCAGGCCGCGCCGCCCGGCGGCGGCGTGCAGGGTCCGCAGGTCGCGGGTGGCGTCGACGGCCAGGGCGCGGCCGTCGCCCAGGTCGACGAGATAGGCGCTGTTGCCGAGGCCCTCGTCGACCAGCGGAATCAGATGGTCGTCGGCGAAGCCCACGGGGTCCTCCCGGGATCGGCTGCGCGGCCGGGGGAGGCGTGGCCACCGCACCCGTCCCGGCCTCACTCACCATCCTCCACGGATTCATGGAGGACGGCATGGTGGAGACCACCACCGGCTCGAAGGCGGAGCTCTGCGACGCGTTCGCGGCCGACGGCAAGGCGCTGACCAGCGGAAAGCGACTTGAGCTGCTCGATCTGCTCGATCCGCTCGATTCGCTCGCCCAGTGCGAGCGCACCGTGGACGCGCCCCGCGACGCCCGCCTCGGCGACGACGGCGCCGCGGAGATCACCCACGCCGGGACGCCCGTAGCCACCGGGACCGGCTGACCTCTCGACCTGACTTTTCGACGGGACCGACGGATCCTGGCGTCTCGGAGTTCGAGGGTCTCGGAGCGCGACGGTCTCGGAGTGCGACGGTCTCGGAGTTCGACGGCGAGCGGGGAGATGCTCTTGACGCCGTAGCGGATGCCGGCGGTGCGGGTCCGCTCGCCGACGAGGACGGCGACGGCCCTTGGGCGTCGACGACCGATGAGTTTCTCCGCGAGTCGCAGTCAGAGATCATGAATGGTGCGCAGGGACCGCGACTTGGGGTCCTTGGCGCACCGGACCGGATCCACCGACAACCCGACACGAGACACCGAGGAACCCCAGATGCGTACTCTGATCAGCACCGCCTTCATCTCGCTCGACGGAGTCGTGGAGGCCCCGGGCGGCGAGCCCGGCTACCGCAACTCCGGGTGGACCTTCAAGGACGTCGAGTTCCTTCCCGAGGCGTTCGAGATCAAGGGCCGTGAGCAGAAGGAAGCGGCCGCGATGCTGATGGGCCGGACCAGCTACGAGGCGTTCAGCGCGGTGTGGCCCGACATGGAGGACTTCGCCGACTACAAGGCGATGCCGAAGTACGTCGTCTCCACCACCCTCACCGAGGGCGACCTGGTGTCGAACTGGGGCGAGACGACGATCCTGCGCTCGCTCGACGAGGTCGCCGCGCTGAAGGAGACCGAGGGCGGACCGATCATCGTCCACGGCAGCGCCTCCCTGAACCAGGCCCTCTCGGACGCCGGCCTGATCGACCGCTACCACCTGCTCGTGTTCCCGCTCCTGCTCGGCGCGGGCAAGCGGCTCTTCAGCGCCACGGACAAGGACACCCAGAAGCTGAAGCTGGTGGAGCACGAGGTCTACGCCAACGGCCTGCAGAAGCAGGTCTTCGACGTCGTCCGCTGACGACGGCTCACCGGAGTTCGGAGCTCATGCCCGGGGCCCCACCCGTCGCGCGTTCCTACGATCGACTCGCCGCCGGCCACCACCTCGTCCACGCCGACCGGGATGCGGCCATGGCCGGCCATGGCCGGGCAGGGGAAGGCACTGGACGCGGTGATCCGGGCCTGAACCCTGCAGCCCGGACGGATCTGCTCCCCGCCGCCACGGGAACGAGCCGGGAGAAACGCGTTGTAGGACCGTCGCTCCGCTCGCATGCTTCAGTGCGTGAACACCGAAGACGCCCCCACCGGGCCCACCGTCACCCTGCCCGTCAGCGTGCGCGACCTCCTGCCCCGGGACCTGCCGGCGTGCACCTGGTCGGGCTCGGGCACCCACCTGCGGCACGTGGAGCGGGAGCTGGCGCGCGCGGAGGCGGGCGAGGTGGACTACCTGGCCGTCTGCACCGCCGCGGATCTGCCGGTGGCGATCGGCGGGATCGACTACCGGGTCTCCGAGGGAGCCGGAACCCTGTGGCAGCTCGCCGTGCTGCCCGCGCTGCAGTCCCACGGCCTGGGAACGCTGCTCGTCCGAGCCGCCGAACAACGGATCCGGGAGCGCGGGCTGGACAGGGCCGAACTCGCGGTGGAGGAGGACAACCCCCGGGCGCGCCGCCTGTACGAGCGTCTGGGCTATGTCGCGTACGGCCGGGAGCCGGACGCCTGGGACGAGGAAGGCCCCGACGGGTCGATCCGCCGCCACGAGACGATGTGCGTCCTCATGCGGAAGGACCTCTGAACCACGCCGGGGGGCGGCAGAGCCAGGTCGTCACCGGGCAGCGCCGCGCGGATCCCGCACGTACCGACCGAAGCGCGCGGCGTCGCCCCCGCGCACCGGCCTTCCGCGCGCCGACCTGTCGTCCCCCGCCCTCCCGAAACAGCCCCTGACCAGCAAAAAGACCCTCCCGAAGGAGGGTCTTGAATCTTGCGCCCCCGGCAGGACTCGAACCTGCGGCCAAGTGCTTGGAAGGCTCTTGATGGGTGGGGGAGTGGGGTGGCTCTGACCTGCGCGAACGTGCTCAGCTGTTGACCCTTGCCCGAAACTTCAGGCGTTTTCGGGACTGCCGGGGCCGAGCATGCGGCACACGGGAACGGAGCCGCGTGCCTGGCAACTAAGAGCCAGGGGGCGGTGTGAGCCCAGGCTCGATCGTCGAGCGGAGGTAGATCCGGGTCGTGCCCGGCGTGTACTCGTGAGAGAACACCTTCACGCAGTAGGCGAGGTGCTCGGCGTCGGGCGAGTCCACGTTGTCGGGGCAGAAGCCTCCCATCAGCATCCCGTCGACGAGCGTCTCGGGCTCCGGAAGCCCGAGGTGCGCGAATCCGGCCGCCGGACGGTAGTTCGCCGGTTCGGGCTCCAGGTTGCGGATCATGCGGGCGCCCTTGGGTGTCAGTGGAGCCAGGTACGCCTTCGCTTCGAGGGCCGGCAGGGTGAAGCTCAGCAGCCCCGTGTCGTACCGTTCGCCGACCTTGTAACCGGCTCGCCGGTCCGCGGCGTTCTCCGGGACGCGCAGGCCGATCTGCTCGCTCATCCACGCGGGCGTGGCTCCGGCCTCCCAGCAGCACTCCTTCTCCATCTTGACGGAGTCGGACAGCCACTTGTCCGCCAGCAGGTAGAACGCGCCGACGGCCACGACGACGACCCCTACGACCCCCGCGGCCGCGACGAGCAGCCGCCGCCTCAGGCGTGAGCCACCCGGCCGCACGCTGTCCACACCGCTCACCTGCCCGTACCTGCCCGTCCCTCGCGCGTCTCCCGACCGTTGTCCGTACGGCCTCCCTCGCGGCCCGGCTCGTCGGGTTCCGGCAGGGGGCCGGCGTTCGGCGTAGAGGAGCCGAGGTCGTAGTGCTTGACGGAGCTGCTTCCTGACATGTCGAACTCCTGCGCGAGGCCTGTCGTGTGCAGTCGTGCCATCTGGCCGTCGGGAATGTCCATCACGCCGAAGATGTCCACGCCCTTGTTCTCGTCCCAGTTGTAGCGGTCCCAAGCGTTGGCCTGGTAGTCGAGGCCGACCTTGGGGTTGCCGTCGGCGTCCGGGACGACCGTGACGACGCCGGTGACATTCGCCCTGGTGGAGCCGACCGCGTAGAACCAGTTCGGGTTGCTCTCCTTGGTGAAGCTGTAGTCATTGATGTTGGGCGTCTCCACCGGGATCGACACCGGTTTCCCGCCGTTGGCCTTGAACTCGGCGAGAGCCATCTCCCGCCATTCCTCCTGATACATCCTGATGTGCCCGTCAATGTGCTTCCTGAAGCCGTCGTCGTCAGCCATCATCTTGTCGACAGGAAGGTTCATGGGCTTGCCGTCGTTGTCCAGGTAGTGATCCATGTGGCGGCCCGCATCGACCAGGTCCATCGCGTCCGCGCCTTCCGTGATCCCCCGCATCTTCGCGAGGGTGGCCCACTCCTGGAAGCCCGGCTTCTCCACGTCGTACGGACCCGACCCCTTGTCCGGGGCGATCTGCTTCATGGAGGGGTTGAGCAGCCCGGCCGCCACCAGGTTGTCTTCTTGTTTCGCCCACAGCTCCGCCCTGGCTTCCGGGCTCAGCGAACGCCACAGACGTACCAGTTCGGCACGCTGTTCGTCGTTCGCGCCCTTGCCGAGCGACGCGAGCTTCGTCGCGCGGGGCAACTGGTCCTCGTCGAGCGAGGTGTACGTGGCATGGCCGGCGTTGTGCACATCGCCGCCGTGGCTGCGCTTCAGGGCCCGGGTGGCGGCGGCGTCGATCTCAGTGGCATGGGAGAGGAGGCCGGTAAGGGTATCCGCGTACCACTGCATCAGGTCCTTGGTGCGCTGCGTCGTCCCCTCCGGGGTGCACATCGCCTCCATGACCCGGACGGTGCCGTCGCCGCCGTCCGTCACCAGCAGACCGGGGTCCTTTTCCGAGCCCTTGGCGGCTTCTTCGGTGAGCGCCTTCGCCCGCTTCTGGATGCTGACGAGCTCCGTGTGGGCGTCCGCGAGAACGGCGTGGATACTGGTGGCCTCGGACTTGAGATCTGCGATCTCCTTCGCGGTGCCGGCCACGAACTCCCTGGTGACGTCGGCATTGACGCCCTTCCACCTGGCCTGTTCCGACGTGCGCAGCAAGCCGTCCCTGGCGGCTGTCTCCAGCTTGGCGAGCTTGCCGGCCATGGCCTTCCAGTCACCGACGGCGGTATCGAGCTTGCCGAGGTCCATGCCCATGAGGTCGGTATACGTGAGCGTCATCGGTTCACCGTCCTTCAGCGCGCGTACGTGGAGATCTCCGACACCGAGACGGCGGTGCCGTCGCGGTGTCGGAGTGAGTCCTCGATGTGCTTGTCGTTCTGCGCGTACGACCGCTTCGAGTAGTCGAGGTGGTTCGAGATGTGCGCGCACATCTGCAGGACCGTCTTCACCTGCGAATCCCACACGGAGAGCGTGGTCAGCAGCTCGCTGCCCATCGTCATGTGCCGCGAAGACAACTCGTTGGCGGCCTGCACCGTCGACCCTTCGCCGTTCTTGCCGCTGCCGACGCCCGCGATGTCGGCCCCTTCGCGTAACTGCTCGTGCAGCACGTATGCCTCGTGCCCCACAGCACCCAGGTCATCCTGTGTGACGATCAGATTCATCGACTCTGAGCCCGCACCTTCGGGACCGGTCGAGTTGAGTCGAGTTCCCGCCGGCTGTCGGCCCCGTGATGCGGACACGATCGTGGCCCAGTCGTCATCGAACCCCATGACTTAACCCCCCGCTCGACGTGAAGGGCTTGCCGAAAGGGCCATGCTATGAGTGACGTTGACGTCGTTGCACATGTTATGGCCGGCTCATCGAGGCAGAGCAGGTTCGGGACCCGGACGAGCAAGAGCTTCCGCACACTCGACCGAGTCGAGGGGGCTCTAAGAGGGCATCTGATCAACGTTCACGTTGATGTGGGCGTGATGCCCGTTTCGAATCGCCAGGTTGGTGTGGATTCTCCGGTGAGTTCGCGGCTCATTTTGTTAGCCATGGCCCAGTGGATCGTCGTTCGGGATCGCTGCGGCAGAGCCTCGTAGTCGCGTGCCAGGCGGCGGTGCTGCATGAGCCAGCCGAAGGTCCGCTCGATCACCCACCTCTTGGGCAGCGGATGAAAGCCCTTCTCTTTCGGTCGCTGCACCACCTCCACGTCGATGCCGAGGTGGGCGCCGTGCTGGATGACGCTGGTCTGGTAGCCGCCATCGGCCCAGACCTTGGTCACGCTCGGATGTGTTGCGGCCAGTTCGGTCAGGGCCTGTTTGCCGCCAGTGGAGTCGTGAACGGAGGTGGCGGTGACCAGGACGGTCAGGATCAGTCCGAGGGTGTCGGTGATCAGGTGGCGCTTGCGCCCTTTGATCTTCTTGCCGGCGTCGATGCCCTGACCGGCTTCGGCGACGTTGCCGAGGTCTTCACGCTCCGCGCGTCCACCACGGCCGCGGACGGCTCCACCGTTCGGGCGTTCGCCCGGCGCGTCCTGTCCCGCAGCAGATCGTGGACCTGCTCGGTGGTTCCGTCCGCCTCCCACTTGGCGTAGTAGTCGTAGACGGTCTTGAACGGCGGGAAGTCGTGCGGCAGGTACTCCCACGGGATCCCGGTGCGGTTGACGTAGAGGATCGCGTTCACGATCTCTCTCGGATCGTGCACCCGTGCACCCGCGCTGCCGTCCCGGGCCCTGACCGGGCGGCCCTCCAAGCAACGAACACGGGCTCGATCAACGCCCAGCGGGCATCGGAGACGTCACTGCGATACGCGCGTCGAGGAGTCACGCCCTGGCCAACGAGTGCCACGACCTGCAGTCACAAGAACATCCCATAACACCAACTACCTAGATCAGATGCTCTCTTAGACGTCGTTTCTTATGGCGTGATCGTTCGTTGATCCATGCATGACGGATCTCGTAGAGCGGCTGGTGCCGGACGAGTTGTGGGTGCTGTTCAGGCGCGTGGTGCCACCGACGGTGGTAATACGTCCGCAGGGCGGCGGTCGGCGTAGAACGGGTGACCGCGAGGCCCTGGCGGCGATCATCTTCGTGGCGACGTCGGGGTGCACGTGGCGTCAGTTGCCGCCGGTGTTCGGCCCTGCCTGGCCCACGGTCTACCGCCGGTTCGCCCAGTGGAGCCGGGACCGGGTCTGGGCGAAGCTCTACCGCGTGATCCTCGACGAACTCGGAGCGCGAGGCGAGCTGGACTGGTCGCGGTGCGCGATCGATTCCGTCAGCCTGCGGGCTGCAAAAGGGGGCCACTGACCGGACCGAATCCGACCGACCGCGGCAAACTGGGATCGAAGATCCACCTGATCTGCGATCGGAACGGTCTGCCGCTGTCCCTGGGCATCTCCGGCGCGAACATGCACGACAGCCAGGGCCTGGAGCCTCTCGTCCGGGGCATCCCGCCCATCCGGTCCCGCCGCGGGCCACGGCGCCGGCGGCCGGCGAAACTGCACGCGGACAAGGGCTACGACTACGACCATCTGCGCCGATGGCTCCGCCGGCGGGGGATCCGCCACCGCATCGCCCGCAAGGGTGTCGAGTCCTCACAGCGGCTGGGCCGCCACCGCTGGGTTGTCGAACGAACCGTGTCCTGGTTGGCGGGCTGCCGGAGGCTCCATCGCCGCTATGAGCGCAAGGCTGAACACTTCCTGGCCTTCGTCGGCATAGCCGCAGTCCTCATCGGCTACCGCCGGTTGATCCGGTGAGCCGGTCGGTCCGGAGCGACAGCCGGTCGGCACCGGTGGTGTCAGTGGCAGCTCGTAGGGTGCGCTGGTATCCGACGAGGAGGTTCCATGGGCTTTTCCGGTCATCTGGTCTTTGCACGCAGCGAGCGTCCACTGCTGGAAGCACCCCTGTTCAACAGCACCGGTCCAGGGCTGAGGGACGACGTGCACGAGTGGCAGCCGCGACCGGGCGGCTGGCAGACCCTGCAGTTGGAACAAGGCATCTGGGAGGACGAGCACCTGCCTACCTTGGTCGAATGGACCGGTGCGCCGGCCTGCGTCGCCGACGTCTCCGACAGCAGCGTCGCCCTCGTGACCGGCCTGGACACCGACGGGCACCGCTGGCAGGCATGGATCAACCTGGACAACGCCGCTGCCCTCCTCGTCGAGGAACCCGAGGACGTGGACGACGTGAGCCTGTGGATGGCCACCCCAGAGTTCGAAGAGGCCATCGGACACAAGCGTGCAGAGCTCGATGTGGACGTGCCGGCCGACGCCGAAGGCGCCCTCATGTGGGCGTCAGCAGCTGGTGTCCAAGCCGCTGCGGCGCAGCAGCCTCGAGTCGAGGAACTGCTGCGCGCACAGGAGACCTTCGTGGAGGAGCTGTTCGACGCTCTGCTGGACGAGCTGGGCTTCCCTGAAGCTATCCACCCCGCACCGCAGCCATAAGAAACGACGTCTTAGGCGTGGTGCTTCTCGTGCGTTGCCGGCCGAGCCGTGTCTTGAAGGCCGTTGGGCCCATGTACCGTCCCGTGACGCGGCCGGTTGCTTCGACCACTGGGAAGGGCGTCCGAGGAGCCTTGCAGCTGGCTGGCTGCGGGGAGGCTCTGTCAGAGGCGGCTGGCACCATGCCCCGCATGGATCTCGCACACCCGCTCGATGGCCTGGACGCTTTGCCCTGGGCCTCCTCCTCCCACGCGTACGGCAGCGCGGAGGACGTTCCCGACCTGCTTCGGGCTCTGACAGGTACGGACGCCGCTGCGGCGTCCGAAGCGTTGTCGGAGCTGTACGGGAGCGTGCTGCATCAGGGGACGGTCTACGCGGCCAGCGCGGAAGCGGTGCCGTTCCTCGCCAGGATCGCGGCGGCGGGCCACCGTACGGCTGACGTCCTCGGGTTGCTCGGCGGCATGGCCGAGAGCGAGGACGAGTACGGGGTGGCACCGGGCGGTGTCCGGGCGGCCGTGGCCGCGCAGTCGGAGCTGCTTCTGCCGTTGCTGGCCAATGCCGAGTCGGACGTCCGGCGGACCGCCGCCTGGGCGGTTTCACACACCCGCGACGGCAGAACCGTCCTGCCCGCCCTGGAGATCCGCTGGGCGGAGGAGACCGAGCCCGCCGTCCGGGCCGAGACCCTGGCCGGGATCGCTCGGCTCGACCCGGAGCGTGGAGCGGCTGAGGCGGTTTCCGTCCTGGACCCGTCCCAGCCCGCCGTGGTGCGGCTGGCCGCCCTCTTCGCCTGCCTCGACGCAGGCGCTCCATGGTCTGATTCCCTGCACGCGACGATGCTGTCGCTCCTGCCGGCCGGCTCCTTGCGTTCCGACTTCGACCTCGAACGCGGCGAGCCGCTGGCCGCCGTCGTCGAGGCCCTCCTGGGCCGGGATCACGGACCGGAGCGGGAGGCGGCGTTCGCCCTGGTCGACGCGGCCCTGCGCGACATCCGGGCCGAGGTCCGGGCCGAAGGCGCCTGGGCGGCCGACCGCGCCTGCATGCTCTCGCGCAGTGCCCCGCGGCAGTTGGCGGAGAGCCTGCGTGCGGCGGCTGTCGACGACAAGGCAGTGGTGGACATGGCGTCTCTCTTGGCGCGGCTGGCGCGCGCCGCCGAGCCCGCTGCGGACGTGCTCGCCCCTCTCGCCGGACGGAACCTGGACCGGGAGGACGATCACGCCGACCGTGCTCTGGCCGCACTCGTGCTCGTCGCACCCGAGCAGGCTGCTCCGCTCCTCGCCGCCGGCCTCGAGCACCGCCCACGCGCCCTCGATGCGGCGACCGGACTGTGGGACGAGGAGAGCGCGGCCTTTCCGTTCGACAGGGAACTCCTCAATGCCGTTCGCTCCCGCCTCTCCCGGCCCGCGGCGCTCAGCGGCAACGAACCGTGGCAGCTGACCAGCCTGTTGGCCGGGTGGGGCGCCGAGGCGGCGGCTGCGCTGCCCGAGCTGTGCGCAGCGGTCGCCCACATTCCCGGCCAGGCCACACGTGCCCTTGCCTCCGTCGCGGCAGACTGCGCTCCAGCGGATCGCGATATGGCCGTCACCGCGCTGCGTGCGGCAGCCCAACGGGACGTTCTCCCGGCGGCGAAGGCCCTGTACGACCTCACGGACGATCCCGCGCCGCTGCTGCGATGCCTCGAACCGGAACTCGGCCGTGGTGGCTGGGACCTGCGCGATGCCGCCAGGACCGCTGCCGTACTCGGTTCCCGAGGAGCGGCTCTGGCGCCACTTCTGCGTGGGGCGCTCAGTGACCCGGGCAAGGACACCACGCCCGCGCTGGACACGGACACGGCCCTCGCCGAAGCCCTGTGGCGCGTCACGGGGGACCCGGAACCCGTCGTCGCCATCCTCGCGTCGGTCTTCGACCGCGCCGCGCAGAGCCGGTGGACCCGCTGGTCGGTGGCGAGGGCCGCCCGGACGACCGCACTCCTCGGCCCGGCCGGCCGGCCGCTCACCGCCAGGCTGGAAGCGGCCCTCGACGATCCGGTGCAGGCGCCGGCCGCGGTGCTGGCCCTCGTAGCCGTGGGGGACCC
This sequence comes from Streptomyces sp. NRRL B-24572, assembly GCF_002156145.1. Lineage (NCBI taxonomy): Bacteria > Bacillati > Actinomycetota > Actinomycetes > Kitasatosporales > Streptomycetaceae > Streptomyces > Streptomyces sp. NRRL B-24572. The sequence continues at coordinate 29,765 of NZ_MWIG01000212.1, forward strand.
TGCCGCTCTGGACCACGCCGCACTCGCCTCCGCCGTTCTGGCCTCGGCCGAGTGGGACGCCGATCCGACAGGGGCCTGCGACGCCCTGGAAGCCCTCGGAGGCGCCGCCCTGAACGGCGACCACCTGCGCCGGCTCGAAGTCCTCGCCGACGGCGACGCCCGGGTGGTCCGCTCGGGAGTCGAGAACCGCATCATCCGCCAGGACGAAGCCTTCCGGGTCCGCGCCCGGGCGCTCCTCACCACGTTCCGGAATACCACGGCGTCCTGAGCGGACGACCACGAGCGTTGTGCCGGCGGCTCAGGACGTTCTCCTGTGCCCCGGCCTACTCGGGTTCCGGCATGCGCACGGGCATGACGCCGAGAACGAGGTTCTCCATGGCCTCGGGCATACGGCCGAATCGGGCCGGCCAGTCGTCGACGACGTACAGCTCACCGTCCTCGTCCAGCCCGAGGAGCCCGCCGGCGAGTTCGCCGACCGGGAAGAGTCGGTGGCCGATCTCCTCGCTCCACTGGTCGAAGCGGTCGGCTTCGCCCAGCGCCAGGAGAGGGTCCAGAGCGAAGGGTTCCCGGGCACGCGTGATGCCGGCGCCACCGTGCCCGACCGCCAGCGCGCCGAACTCGCGCAGGAAGTCTTCGGCAGCGGCGTGGGAGCGGAAGCCGTCCTGCTCCAGTTGCTGTTTCCAGCAGGTCGTATCGACAACCCGCCCGGGATACCAGCCCGCTTCCCGCAGGACTCGTTCCACCTCGAACGACCAGGGGTGCGGCTCCACCGGCCTCACGGCGTCATCGGTGCGCACCAGACCCGCCGCGAACACGACGGCCTCTGCCGGATCGGGCGTCGCCAGCCGGACGACGTCCCCCCACCTGTCGCGGCCTACGACCTCGTACCCGTCGGGGCGGGCGAACATCGCCGGAAGCGGGGCATGTCCCCACTCCTCCCATCTGTTCCCCGTGGACACGCTCAGCTGCTGCATCGACACCCAGGGGTACATCGCGCCGAGCGCGGTGTTGCGGCCGGCCGCCTCGATCAGGCATCCAAGGGACGGCGGACCCTGTTGCTCGTGAGCGGGCCGGGGACGGTACGTCTCCAGCAGCCTCGACCAGGCTGAGGCGTGCCTGGGCGACGCGGAGGTGGAATCCATGCACCGACCCTGACGGCGCCGATCGCCTCCGTCAACGGACGGCCCTGCGGCCACCGACATCAGCCGTGCGAGGATCCCGGGGTGAACGCTCCAGAAGACCTCTCCGCCGCCGAGCGCGCCTTCATGCTCAACGCCTTTGAGATCGACATCCTCCCGGGCGTCCGCGGCGATCTGGACGAACCCCTCGCATCGGCGCCGCCCGGAGAGCTGGTTCCCATCCTCCTTCCCCTGATCGACAGGGGGTGGATCGACGTGTGCCGCGTCATCCCCTGGACGCCTCCGAGCGGGGGCACCGGCTTCCAGCCCGGTCCGCCCCTCGCCCGCGAGGAACTCCTGAACGCCCTGTCGGACGCGGACAACTGGGAGTACCCGGAAAGCGGTGACTGGATCGGCTGCGTAACGCTCGCGCACACACCGGAGGGCCGTCTGATCTCCTGGTGAGCCGCCCCTCCTCTTCAGTGGTCCGGAGAAGGAGCCAGTTCGCCCGAGGCAGACGGGGAAGAGCGCGAAAGGACTGGTCACGGCCCTGGGGCCATGTCAACGTGGACGGCCGCCCGAGCCCTCGACCACGTGGAGGCGCCCCTGTACCCCCAACACTCCAGCGATTCCCGTCCTCCCGAACATCCGTACCGGGGCACTCCTCGCCACTTGGCGGGCGATGACGAGGCCCTGGCCGACCAGGTCGGCGCGGCCCTCGCCGCCGCAGGCTGGCGGATGTGGCCGACCGCCCGTGACACCCTCCTCTACACGAGCCCCAACGGGCTGTGCGGCGCCGAGTGGACGCGCGCCGCCTGCTCGTTCGAACTGGGAGACCTTCCGGTTGCCTGGCAGATCTCCGCCCGGTCGCATCCCAGCAGCACTCTGCCGGAGTGGAACGCGTACTTCACCGCCGGCGTCCCCCACGAGACCCTGACCGACTTCCTTCTCGCCCTCGACGCCCGCACGGAACCGGCCTTCTGCTTTGACGGCCCCGAGGCTGTCCTGGTGGCAGTCTGTGCTCAGGGCTGGGCCCGCGACATCGACCGTCCGCGCACCGCCGCTCTTGCCCCCGGACTCACGGCCGGAATCTCCCTGGAGCAAGTGCCTTCGCTTGTTCGCGATGCCGACCCGCGGCCCGAGAGACTCGGCTGGCAGGCGTGGGCCGAACCCCGCGTCGGTGATGCCTACCTCTGGTGGGCGGCCTTCAGCGGCAGTACACCGCACGACCTGGTCGCGATCTTCGCCTCCTCGCTCGCCTCGCCGCATCCCGTGCAGCGCTCAAGCCTGCCTGCCGGAGTCGAGGGGCAGCTCACCGTCATCCACCCAAGAACCCAGCGGCAGCCAAGAGCACGCGGACCGGAGTGAGGCAGGGCAGCGGGCGGACCCAAAACTTCGGGAAGTTTTCGGGAAAACCAGCCGCCAGAGGCCGCCTCTGACCGGATTCAGCCGGACAGATCCAGCCACCAGGGGCGCCCTTCTCGCTCTCCTTGCCGCTGACCGAAAACCGCCTCTGACCAGCAAAAAGACCCTCCCGAAGGAGGGTCGATTCGTGTGCGCCCCCGGCAGGACTCGAACCTGCGGCCAAGTGCTTAGAAGGCACCTGCTCTATCCACTGAGCTACGGGGGCCGGGTGGTGGCCGTGTGGCCAGGAGCCCCTGGTGGGTGGGGTGTGCCTGCCGGGACAAGGATAGGGCTCCGATCGCCTTGGCCCGGTTGCTTCACCTGCGTGGCACGATGTGGAGGTTCGGTGAAGCGAACCGATAATCGCAGGCAGGTGCGATTCGCGCAGCGCTTTTCACGCCACTCGGGGCGGGTGTTGTGCACTCGTTATGCCCGACCTTCCGGTTGCCACCCTTCTCTTCGGCGCGTAGGGCCCCCATACGCTTCAAAAACACTCATAAATTGGGCATTCTTCGCATGTGGTGACCTTGGACGAACGGCCTCAGCTGATCGACGCACTCTCCGCCCTGCGCGACCGAGTCGCCGCCGTGCGTCTCCCACTGCCCCTCCCCGACACGCCCCGCGCCCGCCAGACCCGGGCCGAGTTGCTCGCCCAGCTCGACGACTACCTGGTGCCCCGTCTGAAGGACCCCGACGCCCCGCTCCTCGCCGTCGTCGGCGGATCCACCGGGGCCGGGAAGTCCACCCTCGTCAACTCCCTTGTCGGGCGCCGCGTCAGCGAGGCGGGGGTGCTCAGGCCCACCACCCGGACGCCCGTCCTCGTCTGCCACCCCGAGGACCACCACTGGTTCGCCGGCATGCGGGTCCTCCCGCAGCTCACCCGCGTCTGGTTGCCCCAGGCCGACGAGGACCACCCCGTCGACGAGCCCGCCCCCGAGGAGAACGCGCTGCGCGTCGAGACGGCCGCCTCCCTGCCCCGGGGGCTCGCCCTCCTCGACGCGCCCGACATCGACTCCCTCGTCGTCGAGAACCGGCTCCTCGCCGCCGAGTTGATCTGCGCCGCAGACATCTGGGTGATGGTCACCACCGCCTCCCGGTACGCCGACGCCGTGCCCTGGCACCTGCTCCGTACCGCCAAGGAGTACGACGCCACCCTCGTCACCGTCCTCGACCGCGTCCCCCACCAGGTCATCGGCGAGGTCTCCCGCCAGTACGGGGCGCTGCTCGACAAGGCCGGCCTCGACCGCGTGCCCCGGTTCACCATCCCCGAGCTGCCCGAGTCCGCGGGCGGCGGCAGCGGGCTGCTGCCCGACAGCGCCGTCGCCGCCCTGCGCGACTGGCTCGCCCACCGCGCCCAGGACCCGGCCGCCCGCCAGCAGGCCGCCGACCGGACCGCCTCCGGGGTCATCGACTCCCTCGACGCCCGGCTGCCCGAGCTGGCCGGCGCCGTCGCCGCCCAGTACGCCGCCGCCGGCCGTCTCGGCGGCGTCGTCGAGGCCGCGTACCGGGAGCAGGCCGGGCGGGTGCGCAAGGAGCTCGGCCGCGGCGCCGTCCTCGCCGGCGACGCCCGCACCCGCTGGCGCGGCTACCCCCGGGACAGCACCGCGGAGGAGCTCCTGGACTCCCTCGCCGAATCCCTCGCCGCCCTCCTCCACTGCGCGGTCTCCGCCGCCGAGGAGCGCGTACGGGACGCCTGGCGCCGCGAACCCGCCTCCGAGGCCCTCGGCCCGCCCCGCACCGGCGGCGACCGGGAGACGACGGAACGCATCGGCATGGAGGTGCGCCGCTGGCGCCGCGTGCTCGAAGAGCTGGCCGAGGAGGAGGTACGGAGCGTGGAGCGCCCCTCCGGTTCGCGCGCGGCCCGCACCGCCGTCCCCGAGCCCGACACCGTCGCCGCCCTCCTCGCCGCCTCCCTCCTCGGCGGCCGCCGCGCCCGCGCCGCCGGGGAACGCCTCGCCGAACTCCTCGGCGCCCAGGCCGCCCTGCGGCTCCGCGACAAGGGCGGCGAACTCGTCCTCTCGTACGTCGACCGGGTCCTGCACGCCGAGCGCGACCGGCGCCTCGCCCCCCTGGACGCGCTCGACGTGACCCCCGAGCCGCAGGCGGAGCTGATCGCCGCGCTCTCCGTACTGCAGAAGGAGAAGTGACGTGGTGGACGACGGCCGTGAGCGCGACCGCGAGCGCTGGGACGACGGGCTGATCGCACGGCGGGCGGCCGAGCGGGCCGCCGCCGTCGCGGAGGAGAAGCCCCGTGAGGTCAAGGAGGAGGACGACGCCCTGCCGCCCCTCGGCGGCAGTTACGGCGCGCCCCTTCGTCGCCGTCTCGACGCCCTCCACGAGCTCGTCGGGCTCTCCCGCGCCCGTGTCGAGAGCGAGGCCCTCGCCGAGGCCGGGCGCGTGCTCGACGAGGCCGCCGCCCGCCAGCGGCTCTCCTCCCGGCACACCGTGATCGCCCTCGCCGGAGCCACGGGAAGCGGCAAGTCCACCCTCTTCAACGCCCTCGCCGGCGTGCCCGTCTCCGAGACCGGCCTGCGCCGCCCCACCACCTCCGCGCCCATCGCGCTCAGCTGGTCCGAGGGCGCCGCCGGGCTGCTCGACCGGCTCGCCGTCCCCAGCCGGCTGCGCCGCCGCCCCCTCGCGGGCGGCGCCGGCGACACCGAGCTCCAGGGGCTCGTCCTCGTCGACCTGCCCGACCACGACTCTGCGGTCACCGCCCACCGCGACCAGGTCGACCGGGTCCTCGGCCTCGTCGACGCCGTGATCTGGGTCGTCGACCCGGAGAAGTACGCGGACGCCGCCCTCCACGAGCGCTACCTGCGGCCGCTCGCCGGGCACGCAGAGGTCACCTTCGTCGTCCTCAACCAGATCGACCGGCTCGGCGCCGAGGCCGCCGACCTCGTCCTCGACGACCTGCGCCGCCTCCTCGACGAGGACGGCGTGGCGCTCGGCGAGCACGGTGAGCCGGGAGCCACGGTCCTCGCGCTCTCCGCGCTGACCGGCGAGGGCGTGCCCGAACTGCGCGAGCTCGTCGCCCGGTTCGTCCAGGAACGCACCGCGCCCGAACGCCGTCTCGCCGCCGACGTCGACGCCGCCGCCGCACGGCTGCGCCAGGTGTACGTCGCCGACGGGCGGCCCGGCCTCGACGAACGGTCCAGGGACGCCTTCACGGACCGGCTCGCCGTCGCCGTCGGCGCCCAGGCCGCGGGCGAGGCCGCCGAGCGGGTCTGGCGCCGCGGCGCCATCCGGGCCTGCGGCACCCCCTGGCTGCGGCTCTACCGCTGGTACGAGCGGATGCGCGCGCACGGCTCCACCGACCCGCACCTCGCGGCTCCCGTCGAGGACGAGCTGACCGCCCGCCAGCGCGTCGAGCAGGCCGTACGGATCGTCGCCGACGAGGCCTCGCGCGGGCTCCCGGCGCCCTGGGCGCAGGCGGTCCGCGAGGCGGCCTCGCGCGGGGCCGACGGGCTGCCGGAGGCCCTGGACGAGCTGACGGTCTCCCTCGGGGACCCGGCGGCCCGGCCGCCCCGGCCCGCCTGGTGGCCCGCGGCCGTCCTCGCCCAGGCGGTGATGACGCTCCTGCAGATCTTCGGCGCGCTCTGGCTGGTGGCGCAGATCGTCGGCGTCGTCGAGCCGGGCCTGCTGCCGCCCGTCCTCGTGATGCTCGGCGGGATCATCGGCGGTCCGCTCGTCGAATGGGCCTGCGAGGGCGCCGTGAAGGGCCCGGCCCGCCGGTACGGCCAGGAGGCCGAACGCCGCCTGAGGGAAGCGGCCGCGGCCTGCGGACGGGCCCGGGTCCTCGACCCGGTGGCGGCGGAGCTCATGCGCTACCGGGAGGTGCGCGAGCAGTACGCGACGGTGGTCGGCACGCGGCCGTCGGCGGCCGCCCGGGTGGTGGGCGGAAGCCGCCCCGGTACGAGGCGTCTCGGCGCGACGCGGGCGGGGGCGCGGGGAAGGTAGCGAGCCTTCGGGCACCCCCTTTCCACCCTCCCGGGTGAGGGAGTTGTCCCCAGGTGCGCGGCTGTCCACAGGCCCGAGCGGGATTCCCGCGCTCGCCCGAGGATCGTCTCCACGAGGTGTCCACGCAGCCGGACACCGGGAGAGTGGGGGCGGAACCATGAACGACACGACCGTGACGCTCGTCGGCAACGTGGCGACGGCGGTGGAGTACCGGGACACGGCGGCCGGCGGGGTGGCCCGCTTCCGGTTCGCGGTGACCGCGCGCCGCTGGGACCGGGAGCGGGGCCTCTGGTCCGACGGGAACACCAGCTTCTACACGGTGTCGGCCTGGCGCTCGCTCGGCGCCAACCTCGCGGCCTCGGTGTCCGTCGGCGAACCACTCGTGGTGCACGGTCGGTTGAAGGTCCGCGAGGAGGAGCGCGACGGACAGCGCAAGACGTTCGTGGACGTGGCCGCGACGGCCGTTGGGCACGATCTGAGCCGGGGGACGGCCGCCTTCCGGCGCGCGGCGCGGGCGGAGCCCAGGTCGGAGCCGGAGACCGCCGCGCCACAGCCGGAGCAGGACCCGTGGGCGGTGGCGGCGGAGGAGGGAACGGCGGTGACTCCGCAGCTGGTAACCGCTCCCTGACCTTGTGTTGTGGAGATTTGTCGACCAACTCGCCCGGGTGATAACGATTCCGAGTCGGAATGGTTATCTGACCGTACGACAGGGCACCGGAGGGTTTCGCGTCCCTAGGATTCCCGAATACTCGTGCGGCACGTGAGCCCATTGAGTCTGTGAGTTCTGCTGGCGTGCGCTCCCCCCACGCGAATCGACCAAGTTCGCGGAGCGGCGCGCCCGGAGGGGAATCCAATGTTTTCAGTTCGTGGGCGTGGCGTTGCCCGCCTGGCAGCCACGATCCTGGTCTCCGGCCTCGTCGCGACCGGTGCGATGGCGACCGCCGGTCCGGCTCTGGCCGATGAAGGCGCCCCGGGCACCGGCGGTGTCATGGCGAAGTTCGGTGGTTTCGCGGGGGACGACGAGAAGGGCCCCGTTGAGATCACCGAGAAGGACGGCACCAAGTGGTCCGTCGGCGGCGGTCTGTTCAAGATGGAGGTCGACGGCGGGGGCAGCCTCTTCACCTACTGCATCGACCTCCGCACCGGGGCGAAGCGCGACTTCGACTACAAGGAAGTCGGCTGGGACGAGTCCTCCCTGCACAACAACTCCAACGCGGGCAAGATCCTTTGGATCCTGGAGAACTCCTACCCGAAGCTGTCCGCCGAGACCCTCGGCGGCAAGGTGGGCGCCGACCTCTCCAAGGGGGAGGCCGCCGCCGGCACCCAGGCCGCGATCTGGACCCTCTCCGACAACGTCGTCGCGACGCCGAAGGACGAGGACGCCGAGAAGCTGAAGGAGTACCTGCTGGAGAAGGCGGTCGAGCTCGACGAGCCGACGGCCTCCCTGAGCCTCTCCCCGGCCACCGTGTCCGGCAAGCCCGGTGAGAAGCTCGGCCCGATCACCGTCACCACCAACGCCACCGCCAAGCTCGCGGCCGCCCCGGGCGCCCCCGCCGGCGTCCAGGTCGTCGACAAGACCGGCAAGCCGGTCACCGATGCCAAGAACGGCGACCAGGTCTACTTCGACGTCCCGGCCGGCACCGCCGACGGCACCG
>NZ_MWIG01000213.1:0-11760 GCF_002156145.1 Streptomyces sp. NRRL B-24572
AGTCGCCCCCCAGCGCCCGGGCGGTCCGGGCGCTGGGGGGCGACTCCGCCGAGGGACTCCAGCCACGCCCAGGTGTCCGCGACCGTCTCCTCCGCCGGGCGGCAGCGCAGCCCGGCCCCGAGGGCCCGGGAGACGTCGGCGGTGTGCATCGCGTCGTACATCTCGCCCGGCGGCAGCCACACCGGCAGCTCCGTCCAGGGCGCCGCCCCGGCCGCGAGGAGCGCCTCCGGCTCCGTCCAGCGCAGTTCGGCGTCGGCCCCCGTCGCCCGTACGCAGGCGTCCAGCAGCTCGCCCATGGTGGTGTGCCCGGGCGGCGAGACCAGGTTGTACGGCCCCGAGAGCCCCGCCGCCACGGCGTCGAGCGTCCATGCGGCGAGGTCGCGGGCGTCGATGTACTGGACCGGCAGCGTGCGCGGCCCGGGCGCGAGGACCGGCCCGCCGCGCGCGATCCGGCCCAGCCACCAGGGGAGCCGGCCCACGTTCTCGTACGGGCCGAGGATCAGGCCCGCGCGCACGAGCAGCGTCCGGTCGGGTCCGAAGGCGGCGGTGGCGGCGAGCTCGCCGCCCCGCTTGGACTCCGCGTACGGCACCTCCCCGTCGTCGGGCGAGCCCTCCACGAGCGGGCCGTCCTCCGCGAGCCCGGCGGCGGGCGGCCAGGCGTACACGGAACGGCTCGACACGTACGCGTACCGTCCGACCCGGTCCGCGAGCAGCCGGGCCGCGTCCCGGACCGCCGAGGGCGCGGCCGACCAGGTGTCCACGACGGCGTCCCAGGAACCGGTGGCGAGGGCGGCGAGACCGTCGGGGGCGGTGCGGTCCCCGATCAGCGAGGCGGCTCCCGCCGGAGCCTCGTGGCGGCCCCGGTGGAAGACCGTCACCTCCCAGCCCCGTTCGAGCGCGTCCTCGACGATCGCGCGGCCGACGAACTCCGTGCCTCCGAGTATCAGTAGTTTCATGATCCGAGTGTCTCTGATCAGCTGGGCGAACCCGTGCGAACCGCAAAGTTCGGCTCGGGTTCTGTCCGCCTGGGCGGGGCGGGCCGGCCCGGAACCGCGCGCCCGTCCCGAGGGCGGTGATCCGCCCGTCGTCGTGCAACCGGGCCGTGCCTGCGCCGAGGAGGGTGTCCAGACCCCTGAGTCTCGGCTCCGGGAGGGATTCCACCGGGGAGGAGCGCAACGGGCTCAGGCGGGGAGGTGCCCTGCCCGGCCATCCGGCGGGATGACACCATGACAGGTGATGACGGATGCCCGGTCGCCCCTGCGCGCCCTGCGAGCCGCGCTCTTCGCGGTCGTGTGCGTGACTTTGGCCGCCGTGGGGCATTCGTCCATGTCTGCGCACCAGCTTCCGGCGACCACGCTGCTCGGCGCCTTCGCCGCCACGGCGGCGACCGCCTGGGCCGGGGCCGGACGACGCAGGGGTACGCCCACGATCGCGGGGACGCTGCTGGTCCTCCAGGGCACGCTCCACCTGCTCTTCTCGACGGCGGGTCACGAGTCGGCGCACATGCAGGGGATGGCGGGGATGCACCACGCCATGCCCGGCATGGAGAACATGCCCGGCATGGAGAACATGCCCGGCATGGCGACGACCGCGGCCCCCACCGGCCCCCTCGTCTCCGGCGGCGTCGGCATGCTCGCCGTCCACCTCCTCGCCGCGCTCCTCTGCGGCCTCTGGCTGGCCCGTGGTGAGGCCGCGTTCTTCACGCTCGCGCGTGTCGCCCTCGCGTACGCCTTCACACCCCTGCGCCTGCTCTGGACCCGCGCCCTCGTCCCCGCCCCCGAGACCCCGCGCCGCGCGGTCCGCCGGGCGCGGCGGGACGTCCGCCGCCCGCACACCGTCGTCCTCGCGCACACCCTCTCCCGGCGCGGCCCGCCCGGGCTGTCCGTACCCCGCGCCACGGCCCTCGGAGCACACGTCTGACCCGGGGGTCGCTTCCCCCTGTCGACTCACAGACTCCAAGGACAGTCCGTCATGACCATCGGCGATCCCGCGCGCCCGGAAACTCCCGCATCCGAAGCGCCACCGTCAGCCCCGGCCCCCTCCAGGCCCGGCACGTGGAGCGCCCTGCGCCCCCTCGTCCTGCGCCTCCACTTCTACGCGGGCGTCCTCGTCGCCCCCTTCCTCCTCGTGGCCGCCGTCAGCGGTCTGCTCTACGCGCTCTCCTTCCAGGCGGAGAAGATCGTCTACGCACACGAGCTGGAGGTCCCCGTCGGCGACACCACGCTGCCGCTCTCCCGGCAGGTGGACATCGCCCGGAAGGCGAACCCCGACGGCACCGTCACCGCCATCCGGCCCGGCGCCGAACCCGGCGCGACCACCCGGGTCCTGATGGCCGACCCCGACGCCCCGGAGGGCACCTCGCTCGCCGTCTTCGTCGACCCGTACACCGGTGAGGTACGAGGGCGGCTGCCCAGTTACGGAAGCTCCGGCGCCCTTCCGCTGCGGACCTGGATCGACGGGCTGCACCGGGACCTGCACCTGGGCGACCTCGGCCGCAACTACAGCGAGCTCGCCGCGAGCTGGCTGTGGGTGATCGCGCTCGGCGGCGTGCTGCTCTGGGTGGGCCGGCGCCGGAGGAACCGCCGGGCGCTCGTGCTGCCCGAGCGGGGCCCGAAGTCCCGCCGCCGCACCCTCTCCTGGCACGGCTCGGTCGGCCTGTGGGCGGCGGTCGGCCTGGTCCTGCTCTCGGCCACCGGCCTGACGTGGTCGCGGTACGCGGGCGAGAACATCGGCACCGTCCAGGACGCCCTCGGCGGCGCGACCCCCACGCTCTCGGCGGGGACGAAGCCGTCCTCGGAACACGAGGGGCACCAGGGCCACGAGGGGCACCAGGGCCACGGCGGCCACCACGGCGCAACGAGCCCGCAGACCACGGACATCGGCCTCGACAAGGCGGTCGAGGCGGCCCGCGCGGCGGGCATCGACGGCCCCTCGATCTCGGTCACGCTCCCTGCCGAGGGCAAGGGATACGTGATCAAGGAGACCGACACGCAGTTCCCGGTCCAGCTGGACTCGGTGGCGGTGGACCCGGCGGACGGCACGGTCCTCGACCGGCTCCGCTTCGCCGACCACCCGCTGCTCGCGAAGCTCACCCGCATCGGCATCGACGCCCACACGGGCGTCTTCCTGGGCCTGTTCAACCAGCTGGCGCTCGCGGCCCTCGCGCTCGCCCTGATCCTGCTGATCCTCTGGGGCTACCGCATGTGGTGGCTGCGCCGCCCGGGCCGTCCGGTGGCGCGCGGGACCTGGCGGAAGGTCCCGGTGACGCTGCTGCTGCCGCTCGCGGCGGTGACGGCGGCCGTGGCCTGGTTCGTACCGCTCCTCGGCGTCAGCCTGCTGCTGTTCCTGGCCGTGGACCTCGCCCTGGCACTGGTGTCCAGGGTCGGGGCGAGGTCCCGAACGGCCTGATCAGGGGGTGTACTTGTAGCCGACCCGCCGCACGGTCTGGATCGTGTGGCGGTGCTCGGCGCCCAGCTTGCGGCGCAGCCGGGCCACGTGCACGTCGACCGTCCGGCCGTCGCCCACGTGCCCGTACCCCCACACCGTCGTGACCAACTGGTCGCGGGTGTGCACCCGGTGAGGGTGCGCCACCAGGTGGGCGAGCAGCTCGAATTCGAGGTAGGTCAGGTCGAGGGCCTGCCCGTCGACGAGGGCGATCCGCCGGACGCCGTCGATGGTCACCGGCCCCTGCTCCTCCGCCGCGACGGGGGCCGGCGCGGGGGCCACGGGCAGGTGCGGCTGCTGGTCGGCCGGGACGAGGACGAGGTACCCGACCATCGGCGGGCGCCCCGGCAGCGTCGGCAGCGTGTGCTGCGGCGCGGGCAGCAGGGTGGCGCCGGGCGGCAGGAAGTCCGCCACCTGGGAGAGGTCGACGACCTCGTTCGGATCGACGGCACGCAGCCGGTGCCGGCCGGGACGGACGGCCGTGAGGGAAGCGCTCTGGGGGTGGGCCATGACAGATCAGCTCTTTCGCGCGGGGAAACGGACGGAGAGGTCTCGTACGTCGTGCGCGTGCGGCCGAAGGCCGGGATCGGACCGTGTACCGATCGGGGCGTTAGAGGGCCGACGCGTTCCTCACGCGTCGACAGCACCGGTCGAAGTCGTGGTGCGCCCGGGTAGGCCAGAACGGCTCGAGGTCGTGGCGACCCGTCGCGGTGTCGTTCTGCATGATGGCCATATCCCTATTAAACCAGGAGGGAAAAGAGCTGGGCACCCCTTGTCACGTCACACCCCGCTCCACCGGCTGAAAACGAGCCGCCCGGCTCAACCGGTCAGCCGTCTCCGCCAGTCGAGCCCCGTGACCAGGATCGCCTGCCCCGGGTCCCCGTCCCACTGCACCTCCAGCCCCTGCCCGCGCAGCGCCGCGGCCACCTCCTCGCCGACCGCCGCGGTCGTCTCCGCCGAGTCGTCGAACCCGCCGTACAGCAGATACAGCGGCCCGCCGTTCGCCGCGCCCTCGGTGCACTGGGTGTGGAAGTACACGAAACCGCGCGCCCCGTCCGCCCCGTCCTCCGCGCCGATCTCCGCCGTGCCGCAGGACCGGCAGCACGTGAAGTGCTCGCGGGCGACGATTCCCGCTGCGTCCAGCCCGGCGAAGGCGGCGGTGATCCGCTCCGGGTCGGTCGTGCCCTCCCAGCCCGCCATCTCCTCGACCCGCTCCAGCCACAGCCGGTCCACCAGCGCGGCGGCCTGCTCCCGGGACACCGGGTGCTCGTCCGGGGAGAACACGTCCTCCTGGGCGCTCCGGGTCAGCCGCGCCCGGTCGTCGTAGCCGCAGAGGAGCATCGAACGCACCCGGTTCTCGATCTCCTCCCGCACCTCCCCGGGGAGTTCGGGGACGGCCGGCGCGGCCGGGAAGCCCATGTTCTCCCAGCTCGGCCCGGTGTCCCAGGCGGCCTCGCCGCGGGCCCAGGCCGCCAGGACCTCCGCGACCCGCTCCGGCGCGTCGAGCCGCGTCCCGAAGTGCAGCTCGGGCGCGCCGGCCCGGTGCTCCAACTGGAAGTCCCCACCGGCGTCGTGCCACACCTGCGCGAAGACGTCCGGCAGGTCCGGTATCCGCTGGAGGACCAGGAAGCGGTCCCCCTCGGCGCCGATGCGCCGCACGAGCCCGGTCAGGTCCTCCTCGGACGGCCGGACGTGCTTCTCCCCGTTCTCGGTCTGCACCGCGATGTCGAGCATGGGCCCACTGTCACAGACCTCACTGACAACGCCGCAGGGGCGCCCACCGTGTGAAACGGCGGGCGCCCCTGTCAGGGTGTGCGCGGGATCAGACCTGGCCGGCCTTCTCCAGGGCCTCGCAGCAGGTGTCCACGATGAGGCGGGTCACCACGTACGGGTCCACGTTCGCGTTCGGGCGACGGTCCTCGATGTAGCCCTTCTGGTCCTGCTCGACCTGCCACGGGATGCGGACCGAGGCGCCGCGGTCCGAGACGCCGTAGGAGTACTCGTCCCACGGGGCGGTCTCGTGCAGACCCGTCAGGCGCTCGTCGATGCCGGCGCCGTAGTTCTTGACGTGGTCGAGCGGCTTCGAGCCCTCGCCGAGCGCCTCGCACGCGGTGATGATCGCGTCGTAGCCCTCGCGCATCGCCTTCGTGGAGAAGTTGGTGTGCGCGCCCGCGCCGTTCCAGTCGCCCTTCACCGGCTTCGGGTCGAGCGTCGCGGAGACGTTGAAGTCCTCGGCCGTGCGGTAGAGCAGCCAGCGGGCGACCCACAGCTGGTCCGAGACCTCGAGCGGGGACAGCGGGCCGACCTGGAACTCCCACTGGCCGGGCATGACCTCGGCGTTGATGCCGGAGATGCCGAGACCGGCCTTGAGGCAGTTCTCCAGGTGCGCCTCGACGATCGGGCGGCCGTGGATCTCGTCCACGCCGACGCCGCAGTAGTAGCCGCCCTGCGGGGCCGGGAAGCCGTTGACCGGGAAGCCGAGCGGGCGGGTGCCGTCGAAGAAGGTGTACTCCTGCTCGATGCCGAAGATCGACTCCTGGGAGGCGTACTTCGTGGCGACCTCGGCCAGCGCGGCACGGGTGTTGGACTCGTGCGGCGTCATGTCCGTGTTGAGGACCTCGCACAGCACCAGGACGTCGTTGCCGCCGCGGATCGGGTCCGGGCAGGAGAAGACCGGCTTGAGGACGCGGTCCGAGGCGTGACCCTTGGCCTGGTTCGTGCTGGAACCGTCGAAGCCCCAGATCGGCAGCTCGTCGAGGGCGAGGCCCTCACCCGCGATGATCTTCGTCTTGGAGCGAAGCTTCGCGGTCGGCTCGGTGCCGTCGATCCAGATGTACTCAGCCTTGAAGGTCACGGGTCTCATCCTTTGGCGTGCTGCTGCGGGTTTCCGCTGCGGCTCGCGGCACTGCGAGAAGCTGCGGTCTCAACGCTGACTGCGCTGTTTGTGTTCGACCGCAGCTTGGCAACACGGGATTTCCCGTCGGTTGCCCGAATGTGAACCCCGTGTTACTCAGCTTTCCCGATCTTCGCGGAGCCGTCGTGCGACGGTGTGCGCGTCGAGGAGCCCGCCGAGCCCCGCGCCCCGCACCCGCCGGACCACCTCGGCGTACGAGGTCCCCAGCGCCTCCGCCGTCCGCCCGAGGTGCCAGTCGTGCTCCGCGAGCCGGTTCAGAAGGTACCCCTTCCGGATCTGGTTCTCGGAGAGCCGGAAGGTCTTCAGATAGGCCGCCCGCCCCTTCCGGTCGGTGATCACCTCGCCGATGTGCTGCTCCCGCCCGCCCCGCTCGAACGGCGGCAGGAAACGGTGCAGGTCGAAGCCTCCCATCCGGTGGACCCGCTCGAAGGAGTACGAGGTCTCCAGGAGGTCCCGCGCCATCAGCCCGTCGTGCGCCACCGCCCACGCCCGCTCCTGTTCGAGCGCTGCCGCCCGCAGGTCCGCGAGCCCGCGGATGCCGCCGGCGCCGTCCCGGATCCGCGCCGTGAACTCGGGCACCGGGGCGCCGTAGTACGCGTACTGGTGGACCAGCTCCCCGTACAGGTCCTCCACCAGCGTCGGATGCAGCCGCCGGTAGTCGTCCGGGTGCGGCACCACGAACGCCGAGGCCAGCGCGTCGGCCACGTACAGGAGCAGCCCGCACTGCCCCGGATGCAGCTCGAAGACCCGCAGCGCCTCCCCGAGTCCGGGCACCGCCCACCCCGCGTACGCCGCCTCGGCCCGCGGCGAGAGCCCGCGCCGCAGCGCCTCCCGGGACCAGTCGTCCCAGACGACGGACGGCCCGCCGAAGTGCAGCGCGAGATAGCCCTCCAGGGCGAGGTGCAGCGGCAGGAACCGCAGCCGGTCCTCGCGCCCCCGGCGCTTCGCCATCCGGTGCAGCCGGCGCACGGGCACGGCCGCCTGCTCCCCGTCGCCCCCGAGTCGGGTCCCGTACGAGGCGGCCTCCGCCCCCGTACCCGTCCAGTCGGCGACGAAGCCGTGCGGGATGTACGAGGTGTACGCGGTCCGGTCGCCGAGCTCGACGGAGCCCGCACCCCACCCCTCGTACACCTCCCGGTGCAGCCGCAGCCCCGGCACGGGCTCGTCCCGCACGAGCGGCACGAGCCGCACCCCGCCCCACACCTGCGCGGGCCGCGTGACGAGCCCGCTCAGATCGATCCGGGTCACGCCCCCGCCTCCTTCAGGAACTGCTCCACCCGCCGGTCCAGATACGCCCGCAGCTCCGCGAAACCCGTCCGTCCCTCCGCGAACTGCGCGATCTCCACCAGGGCCGCCAGATCCTCCGCGTCCCTGATCCCCGCCGTCGGCACGCTCGGGGCCAGTCGGCGCACGTCGAAGCCCTCCGCGTCGTATACGGGGTTCAGGTGCACCGCACTCGTCCGCCGCTCCGGATCGAGGCGCGTGCGCCACACCCGCAGCACCTCGCCCGCGAGCCCCGGAGGCGCGTTGTCCCAGCCGTCCGAGACGATCACCAGCCGCTCGGGACCGGTGTCCAGGGCGTCCAGGATCCGCCGGCCGAGCGGGGTCGGGCCGTACGGCCGGACGAGCAGCGGATCGTTTCCGCCCGACGTCCACAGCGGGGTGTACGCCCCCGGGGACGCGAGGGCCTCCAGGAGGAAGTGGCAGCCGAGGGCCACGGCCAGCGGACGGCGCCGCTTCACCGCCGAACCGGAGGAGGAGAAGCTGTCGTCGAGCACGGCCGCCACCCGCCCCCAGCTCCCGGCGTACGGCCCCGCCGCGCGCCGGGCCGCCGCCCGCAGCGCACCGGTGAGCTCGGCCCGCCGCTCCACCCGTTCGGCGAACGGGAGGGCGAGGACGTACAGGGCGAGCCGGGTGAGCGGCATGACCGACAGATCGGCGGCCCGGTCCGTACGCAGCCGTTCGAGCCGCGTCATCCGGGGTGCGATCCGCTCCAGGAACACCGCACGGGGTATGCCGTGCTTGGCGGCGAACCCCTCCGCGACCGTGAACGGCAGCTCGTACAGCGCGTTCTGCTCGTAGTGCGCCCGGCGGTGGGCGTCGAGCGTGGCGTTCTCGTAGCGGACCCGACGGCCGGGTGCGAAGAGGAAGTCGCCGGCCTCGGGGTCGGCCGGCCGGGCGTGCACGTGCCGGAGGGCGGTCTTGAGACCGGTCCGGTACTTCACCGCGTCAAGCGCCGGATCGGGGCGGGCCGCGAGCCACGCGCGCACGATCGCGCGCGTGCGGCGGTTGTTGACCCCGGCGGCGCGCAGCGCGCCGAAGAGCCGGTAGACCCGCTGCGGCGGCAGCAGCGCGAGACGGGCGGCGATCAGTCGGCCCTCGCCCGGCTCGGCCTCCTGCGGGGTGCGGAGCAGGTGCTCGACGACGAGCGCGGCGTTGTGGTCGTTGATGTCGAGCGCGAGGGCGGCGGCGTACACGGGCCGGTAGTTGACCCGTACGTACTCGTGGAGGAAGGCGAGCGAGAAGCGCTGCTCGGCTGCGGAGGAGCGGAACTCGCGCTGACCGGTGGCGGTCACGGCGGCGTTGACGAAGAGGAGCACGTCCTCGGCGGCGACGAGCTCGGACACGGCACCCTCCCCTTCGTGCGCATGGATGCCGGCCGGGGAATGGGGGCGCGAGCAGCGAAGACGTTGCTGTAGAGGCAGGTTCCGGAAGTCGCACCGGAGTCCCGCGGCCGGCCCGGGAACGCTAGCACCGGGCCGGGGGAGGACCGCCAGCGGATTACGGGCAGCGGTCGTTGTCGGTGGCGCCCGGCAGACTGGGGGCATGGCGAAGCAGCTGGGCGCGAAGCCCCGTATCGGACTCCTCGGCACCGGCCCCTGGGCCGAACGCACGCACGCGCCCGCGCTCGCGGGGCATCCGGGCGTCGAGTTCAGCGGGGTGTGGGGCAGACGCCCCGAGGCGGCCACCGCGCTCGCCGCCGCGTCCGGCACGCGCGCGTACGAGGACGTGGACGCCCTCTTCGCCGCGAGCGACGCCGTCGCCCTGGCCCTCCCACCGGACGTCCAGGCCCCCTTCGCCGTCCGGGCCGCGGCCGCCGGCTGTCACGTCCTGCTCGACAAACCGGTCGCCACGACGGTGGCGCTCGCCCGCGAGGCGACCGAGGCCGTGGAGGCGGCCGGGGTCGCCTCGGTGGTCTTCTGCACCCTGCGGTTCGCCGAGCCGACGGCCCGCTGGATCGACGAACAGGCGGCGGCGGGCGGCTGGTTCCTGGGCGAGGCCCACTGGCTGGGCTCGCTCTACGGCCCCGGCTCCACCAGCGCGTACGCGGCCTCGCCCTGGCGGCGGGAGAAGGGCGGCCTGTGGGACGTCGGCCCGCACGTCCTCTCCGTCCTCCTGCCGGTCCTCGGCGACGTCACCGAGGTCACCGCGGCCCAGGGCCCGGACGACACCCGCCACCTGGTGCTGCGCCACGCCTCGGGCGCGAGCAGCACGGCCACGCTCACCCTGAGCGCGCCCCCGGAGGCGGCGGAGGCGGCCCTCAGCCTGTACGGCACCGGCGGCCGGGCCGAACTGCCCCGCTGGGGCGGCGCGGTGGGGGCCTTCGCGGCGGCCGTGGACGCCCTCGTCACGGCGGCCCGCACGGGCGAACCCCACGCCTGCGACGCCCGCTTCGGCCTGCGCATCACGGAGATCCTCACGGAGGCGGAGCGTCGTGCGACCAGCGGCTGACGGCCCCGGCCGACCGGTCCTCCGGACCGTCGCGCCCGCGGACTGGCCCCTCTGGCGCGAGGCCCGGATCGCCTCGCTCACCGCCTCGCCCGAGGCGTTCAAGGCGCGGCTCGCCGACTGGGAGCGGGGCGGGGAGCAGCAGTGGCGGGCCCGGTTCGACGACCCCGCCGCGTACGGTGTCCTGGCGGTCATCGGTGCCCGGCCCGTGGGCCTCGCGGCCGGACTGCTCGCGCCCGGTGCCGTACCCGAGCTGCGCTCCGTCTGGGTCGCGCCCGGGGCCCGGGGCCACGGCCTCGCGGCCCGCCTGATCGCGTCCGTCGAGAGCTGGGCCCACGGCACCGGGGCGGGCGTCCTCCGGCTCTCCGTACTGGCGTCCAACGCCCCGGCGATCGCGCTGTACGAGCGCCTCGGGTACGCACCGGACGGCGGCGCGGGTCAGGAGCTGTTCATGACGAAGAGGCTGAGCGGCTGAGGCTCTCGGCGAGGGCGTCCCCCAAGGCCTCGAGGGCGGCCCCGTACAGCCGTTCCGGCGGCGTCGCGTAGCCGACGACCAGGCCGTCCGGATGGGCGGGGCCCTCGGCGTCGGGGTGGCGGTAGGAGGCCAGGCCCTCCGTGGCGACCCCGTGCCGGGCGGCCGCGGCGAGCGCCGCCCGTTCCGTGCCGGCGGGCAGCTCCAGGACGGCGTGCAGACCGGCGGCGATGCCCGTCACCCGTACCTCCGGCACCCGGGAGGCGAGCACCGCCGTGAGCCGGTCGCGCCGCTCCCGGTGGCGGCGACGCATGCGCCGGACGTGCCGGTCGTACGCTCCGGAGCCGAGGAAGTCGGCGAGGGTGAGCTGGTCCGTGGCCGAGGCGTACGGCTCGCGTTCCCCCTTCGCGGCGACGACGCCGTCCACGAGCGCCGCCGGCAGGCACATCCAGCCGAGTCGCAGCGCGGGGGAGAGGCTCTTGCTGACGGAGCCGAGGAGGACGGTCCGTTCGGGGTCGAGGCCCTGGACGGCGCCGACGGGCCGCCGGTCGTATCGGAACTCCCCGTCGTAGTCGTCCTCCACGACGAGCCCGCCGGAGCGCCGCGCCCACTCCAGGACGCCGGCCCGGCGCTCGGGGTGCAGGGGCCCGCCGGTGGGGAACTGGTGGGCGGGCGTGAGCAGCACGGCGCGGGCCCCGGGCGGGATCTCCCCGGTGCGGGCCCCGTCGCCGTCGACCCCCACCGGCACCGTACGGACCCCGGTCTCGGCGAGGAGGCCCCGGTGGAAGGGCAGGCCGTACGCCTCGACGGCCCAGGGCCCGGCCGTGCCGAGGACCCGCGCGAGCAGCCGGAGGGCGTGCGCGGCGCCCGAGCAGATCACGATCCGGTCCGGTGAGGTCCGCACGCCCCTGACCCGGGCGAGGTACTCGGCCAGGGCCCGGCGCAGTTCGATCCGGCCGTGCGGGTCGCGGCTCCCGAAGGCCTCGTGCGGCGCGTCGGTCAGGGCCCGCCGGGCCGCCGCCAGCCAGGGGCCGCGCGGGAAGGCGCCGGGGTCCGGTCTGCCCTGGACGAGGTCGTACGGGAGCGGTGGCGGCGCGGCCGGGCGTACGGGCCCGGGGGCGGGCGCGGCGACCCGCTCGGCGACGCGGGTGCCGGAGCCCTGGCGGGAGGTGAGCCAGCCTTCGGCGACCAGCCCGGCGTA
>NZ_MWIG01000214.1:0-5713 GCF_002156145.1 Streptomyces sp. NRRL B-24572
GCGAGGCGTTCGAGTCGCGGTACCGGGGGAAGCCCTTGAGGCCGACGCCCGTGACCGGCTCCGCGCGCCACATCCGCCCAGCCGCCGCCCACATCGTGTACCGGTCGGTCACCGACTGGTCCGGCGCGGCCGCGCTCGGGGTGGTCCTCGTCGGCGGCCTCGGGATCGGTTCGGAGATGGTGGAGGAGCGGGTCGCCAGCATCACGCAGGTGGCGGCCGCGACGAGCGTCACCCGCGCCGCCCGCCGTACCCCGGCGAGCAGCAGCTGGATCGCGCAGGCGAGCACGGTCGCGATCCACGCGCCCCGGCTGAACGACAGCACCAGCGGGACGAAGAGCAGCCCCGCGCAGACCAGCGCGGCCGTGCGGACCCGGCCGGGGCCGCTGCCGAGCGCGATCCCGGCGGCGACGATCAGCCCGTACGCCACGACCGTCGCCATTCCCATCACGTCGGTGGCGCCGAAGGTGCCGACGGCCCGGACGTCCTCGCCCTGGTACGAGGCGCCCGTGCCCGTCAGGTACTGGACGACGCCCACCGCGCCCTGGAGCAGCGCGAACGCGACGAGACCCCAGGCGATCACGGCGAAGTCCCGCCGGTCGCGGATCGTCAGGAGCACGGCCGCCGGGACGAGGACGAAGATCTGCAGGTAACGGGCGACGCCCGGCAGGCTCGCCGCCGGGTCGTGCGAGGTGATCGCGGCCAGACAGATCCCGAGCACCGGCAGGCCGAGGACGACCGCCGCTGCCCGGGTCAGCGGCCGGGTCCCGCCGCGCAGCACCCGCACCAGACAGATCAGGACGAGGAGCCCGGAGGCCGCGTCGGCGACCGTCCCCGTGCCGCCGGTGCCGCCCTGCGCGCCGCCGCCGCCCGGGACGAGCAGCAGCGCGATCACGGCGAGGACCGGGGACAGCGCCCCGGCCCGGCGGGCCAGGGCCCGTACGTCGGCACCGGAGTCCGGCACCGCCGGCGCCGTCACGGCCGTGGCCATCCTCAGCTCCCCGTGGGTCGGACGAGCCCGGCCGCCGTGCGCAGCAGGATGCAGACGTCCTGCCAGAGCGACCAGTGGTCGATGTAGTGGTTGTCGAAGCGGCAGCGGTCCTCGATCGAGGTGTCGCCGCGCAGCCCGTGCACCTGCGCCAGACCCGTGAGCCCCACCGGCATCCGGTGCCGGGCCGCGTACCCGGCGTGGATCTTGCTGAACTGGGCGACGAAGTAAGGGCGTTCGGGCCGGGGCCCGACCAGGCTCATGTCCCCGCGCAGCACGTTCCACAGCTGCGGAAGCTCGTCGAGCGAGGACTTCCGCAGGAAGTTCCCGGCCGCGCTCATCCGCCGGTCGCCCGCCACGTTCCACCGGGTCGCCGACTCGGTGTCGTCGGAGGGGCGCAGCGTACGGAACTTGAGCAGCGTGAAGTGGCGCCCGTGCTGGCCCACCCGCTCCTGCCGGAACAGCACGCCCGGGCCGTCCGAGAGCCGCACGGCAAGTGCGCACAGCAGCAGCACCGGCAGTGCGAGCGCGAGCGCGGGGGCGGCGAGCACGATGTCGAGGGCCCGCTTGGCGGCCCGTCCGCGCCGCTCGCCCAGCGGGACGATCCGCTGCCAGGCGTATCCCCACATGTGCGCGCCCATCGGCCCGCCCTGCGGCCGGCCGCCGACCCGCCAGGTGGCGCAGCCGTACTGCTGGAAGAGCGCCACCAGACCCGGGTCGTCGTCGAGGAACACCGCGTCGCGCACGGCGTTCTGGATGACCGCGCGCTGGATCTCCTCGGTCGTGGTGAGCACCGGGAGCCCGCCCTCCGCGGCCGTCCGGGAAGGGCCGCCCTGCTCGGGGACGCCGACGATCCCGACCGGCCGCATCCCGTACTCGGGGTGCTGGGCGGCCGCCGCGGCGAACCGGCGCGCGGCCCCCGTCCCGCCGATGACGAGCGCCGACCGGGGCCGCTCGCGGGCGATCCGGCGCCGCCGCCCGAGCAGCACGGCGCGGACCAGGCACACCAGGGCGACGTGCGTGCCGTACGCGGCGCAGAGCCGCAGCGGCCCGATCGCCAGGGCGGGGGAGTACGCGGCGACCGAGGCCGCCGCCAGGCACCAGGCGAACCCGGCGCGGGAGCCGAGCGCGGGCAGCTCGTCGAGGGCCCGGGTGTGCGCGGCCGGCCGGTAGAGCCCCGCCTGCCCGTCGAGTACGAGGACGAGCAGGAGGATCGGCAGCACGAGCCGGAGGTCGTGGTGCGCCGCGCTCAGCACCGACGCGGCGGCGAGGACGGCCAGGGCGTCGACCACCACGAGGGCCGCCACGCCGGACCGCTGCCGCACCCGGCGGTGGCGCGGCAGCGCGAGCCGGCCGGGCGTACCGCGGCGCGGCGCGAGGGAGGCGAGGCCGAAGCCCTGGCCCGCCGTGGGCCAGGGACCCGGCGAGGGGGGAACGCTGGTACTTTCCGTGGTCACTGCGCAATCGGCTCTCTGTGCTCGGCCCCCCGCACTCCGGCCAGTTCGCGGTAGACGTCCGCGACGGCCGCGCCGGTGCGCCGGACATCGAATCTGCTGAGGACGTGCTCGTGGGCCTCGCGGCCCAGGCGGTGCCGGAGCTCCGGCCTCCCGAGGAGGCGGCTCAGAGCGGTGGCGAGCGCGGCCGGGTCCTCGGGCGGGACCAGACACTCGGGCGCGTGGGCGGGCGGCAGGCTCTCGCGCGCGCCGTCGACGTCGCTGACGACGACCGGCCGGCCGGCGGCCATGGCCTCCAGGGGCGCGAGGGCCATGCCCTCCCAGCGGGACGGCAGGGCGACCACGTCGGCGGCCCGGTACCAGGGCACGGTGTCCTCGACGGCCCCGGTGAACCGCACCGAGGGACCGGCGGCGGCCCGCAGGACCTCCTCGTCCGGGCCGTCGCCGACCAGGACGAGCCGGGCCGCGGGCACTTCCGCGAGGACGGCGGGCCAGGCGGCGAGCAGGACGTCCTGCCCCTTCTGGCGGCAGAGCCGGCCCACGCAGACGACGGTGGGCGCCGGATTGCCGGGCGGTCCGTCGGTCGCGAACCGGGCCGTGTCCACGCCGTTGTGGACCACCGACCAGGCCGCCGCGACCCCGGCCGCCTCGCCGGTGCGCCGCTCGGCCTCGCTCACGCAGAGGATCCGGTCCGCCCACCGGGCGCCGAACCGCTCCCAGCTCCGGGCGAGCGCGGCGGTCGTCCCCTCGACCGCCTCGAAGGACCAGGCGTGCGGCTGATACACCGTCGGAATCCGTCCCCGCACGGCGAGTCGGGCGCACAGGCCGGCCTTGGCGCTGTGTGCGTGGACGAGCCCGGGCCGGACCGTACGGATCAGCCGGGCCAGGTCCCGCGTCTCGCGGAGGACGGCGGGACCGGGGTCGCGGCCGGCCCGCCAGTCGTGGGTCTCGGCGCCCTCGGCGCGGACGGCGGCGGAGAGCCCGGTGCCGGGCGGGCAGGCGACCGCGACCCGCAGGCCGGCGGCGCGCTGGAAGCGGACCAGGTCGACGACGACACGGGCGACCCCGCCGTCGCCGGGCTGGACCGCGTGCAGGACGGTGACGGACCCGAGGTCCGTGGAGAGTGGTGACCGCACGTCAGCGCCGGACGTCCGCCTGGAGGAAGACCGCGCCGAGCCAGACGGTGTCCTTCCGGCTGCCGACCCGGACGTGGACGCGGTCGCCCCCCGCGCGCAGTGCTCCCCGCAGATCGAACACGTCGGAGTCGTATCCGAGGGTGTTCGTACGATCGGGCCGTCGTACGGTCCGACCGGTGCCGAATTCGGTGATGGTGGAGTTCAGTACGTCGTCCGCGGAATTGGCGGAATCGGAGAGACGGGTGCTCTTCGAACGGCTCGTTTCCACCGTCAGGTAATCCCCGGAAGTGCCGCGGTCGCCGTCATAGGCGATCAACCCGAGACGCCCGGAGACGCCCTTGGGGAAACGGTTTCCGTCGACCGGTACGCGCAGCTCACCGGCGCGCGGACCGACCGTTTCGAAACCGTCCCAGACACTGATCCTGCGCAGCGGTTCCGAGGCCTTCTCGTACGCGGCGACGAGCGTCCAGCCACCCCATCCGCCCATCGCGGAACGGCCCCCGGCCACATTGATCTGGGCGACGGTCCACAGCCCCGGGTGCGAGCGGCGGACCAGCTCGGTGACGTCGGCGGAGGCCTGGAAGGCGTCGGCGCCGTCGGCCGTGCGGTGGCCGATCACGGAGTCGGCGAGCAGCGCCTTGTACCGTCCGCCCGGCTCGGCGACCAGGACGCGGCCGTTGTCCTTCGGCGGCTTCTGCTCGCCCACCCGCAGGTTCCCGCCCCAGTAGAGACGGGCCCAGGTCACCCGGGCCCCGGCCGGCACCGGGAGTTCGGCACGGCTGGAGTTGTACGTGTTGGGGTCGCGGTCCACGTCGACGTACCTGATCGTGGCGCCGTCGTTGACCGACTCGGTGCCCTTCGCGCCCTTCGCCGAGGTGTTGGCGGCGCGCACGATCCCACCGTGCTGCACGGCCTGGTGACGCGCGGCGAAGGGGACGCGGGTCGCCTCCCGCGGCCGGGGTGCGGCGGCGGAGGCGCCGGGCAGCGCGGCGGACAGGACCGCACACGACAAGGCGCACACCACGCTGCGACCCACAGCAAGAACCGCTGAATTCCGCATACAGGATCTCCGCTTTGATGAGAGAAGGGAGGGAAGACCCGAGAAGGCCGGGGGAGGGGAAGGTGTCGTCCGCACGAAATGGGTGAACGCGCGGCGGGCCCGGAAGCAACGTTCGGGAACGTTATAACCCCGATGCGGAGCGATAGTACGCATTAGATGCCCGGAAACGCTAACTCCCGTATCCGCGCGGCCGGTTCCTCGTTGAGCGTGTTGCGCCATTCCACGCCCAGTCGCTCGAATGGCCCTCCTATGGCCCAAAGATCGGTTGAACGTCACCCGTTCGGGAGAGCAACCGATGAAAACCCGGGGCGTTGTTGAGAGAGCCGGGCCGAACAGTCCGCGCAGTCCGAGTTGGATGAATTCGATCGAGGAGCGCCTCTCCATGTCCCGTATCGCCAAGGCCGTAGTCCTGACCGTCGGTGCCGCCGCCGCCGTCGCCGGTGCCGCCGGTGCCGCCTCCGCCGACGCCGGCGCCGAGGCCGCGGCCGTGAAGTCCCCCGGTGTCCTCTCCGGCAACGTCGTCCAGGTTCCGGTCCACGTCCCGGTCAACGTCTGCGGCAACACCGTCAGCGTCATCGGCCTGCTGAACCCGGCCTTCGGCAACAGCTGCGCCAACGTCTGATCGCGCACGCCTGATCGGTCCTTCCGAAGCCGGTGCGCCCACCCCGCCGGGGTGGGCGCACCGGCTTTTCCCTTGCAGCCACTGGTCCGGTACTCGTTCGGCCGCACCTTCGTGCGCCGTTCGGTGCAACGGCGTACGCCCCTTCGGGGGGCAGGTCGCGGGGGCGGATTCACTCGAACGGAGACGTGGCGCTCAGTAGTTCAGCGGTTGCGGAGCGCTATACCCGCAGGCACCGTGAGAGAGAAGTTGTCCGACGCATAAGGAAAAGGAACACATATGCGTCCCCTGGCTACACGCCGCCTCACCGCCCTGGCGATATCCGCCGCCATCACCCTCGGCACGGCGGGAACCGCCTTCGCCGGCGAACACCACCCGTCCCCCGCGGTCGGCCGGGCCAGGAGGGCGGTGGTGTCCGGGAGG
Source organism: Streptomyces sp. NRRL B-24572 (assembly GCF_002156145.1). Lineage (NCBI taxonomy): Bacteria > Bacillati > Actinomycetota > Actinomycetes > Kitasatosporales > Streptomycetaceae > Streptomyces > Streptomyces sp. NRRL B-24572. The sequence continues at coordinate 5,678 of NZ_MWIG01000214.1, forward strand.
GGCGCGTGGGCGGCCCGGCCGACCGCGGGGGACGGG
>NZ_MWIG01000215.1:0-1087 GCF_002156145.1 Streptomyces sp. NRRL B-24572
CGGTGGCAGAGCGTCATGCCGTAGGCGCCCAGCCGCCGGTCCTGGACGTCGACCGCGCGCAGCCACTCGTCTGGGTCCAGACCGAGCAGAGTGACGGAGGCGGACGTGTCCGGCACGCGCAACACCACCTGACCGTCCTCGATGTGGGTACGGGCCCCCGGAACTCCCTTGATGTCGCCGTACTCGTCGGCGCGCGGCAGTAGCGCCTCGGCCAGGTCCAGGGCCTGGGACTCCTGCGGGTCGCGCCGCTCGGCCAGGTCGACCTCGAATCGGATCAGGAGGCGGTCGGAGCGCGGGTCGACATATTCGATGCCCCATGGGTGCACAGTCGCGATTCGGCGCCAGGCCAGTGCGGCCATCACCCGGGCCTCCAGCAGCATCTGGTCGGCGNNGCCCGGCGTTCGACGGCGGTTGCCTTCATAACTCGAAGCTCCTCAACACCGCGGAGCCGTCCCGACACAGCACGCGCGGCGGAGAGCCACGAGGAACATGCGGACCACGCAGCGGTGCCGGCCGAGTTGGCTTCTCCACGGCGTGCTCGATGTCGGGTCGAGCACAGGGCAGGGACCCCGCCGGGCCCACGACTCCGAATCCGATCACACCGACCGGGAGCGGGCTCTGACCCCTGTGGCGACGCGCCGAGGTGTCACCCGAACGTTCGCAATCGGACCTAGATCGAATCATCGGACTTGTCCCGACAACAGCCTGGCATGGATCGAGCCTGCGACGCGTACTGCCAGGGCGCGCTGGGTAGGGTCGCGCCGCGTTCTTGCTGCTTATGTCCAGGGGGACTGATGGAACTACGGACTGTCGTTCAGAACTTGGGGCTCGGAGGGCTGCGTAACGGCAACGGTGATCCGGAGGACCGGTGGCCGGCCCTCGCCGAGCGGATCCTGAGCACCGGGCGTCCGGACCTGGTTTTCCTGCAGGAGGCCCTGGGCTGGGGAGAGTTCGGGAACCGACAGCTCGCTCGGGCCGCCTACGACCTGGACATGGACCCGCTGCCGCTCCCACCGTCCAGCTCGGGCATCGTGCCCGCGCTGTTCTATCGCCGCGAGACGCTCGGCCGCTGGACCCACTGGAACAC
>NZ_MWIG01000216.1:0-3378 GCF_002156145.1 Streptomyces sp. NRRL B-24572
GGCTGGCACCTCCTCGACCTGACCACCGGCACCGTCCACCCCGGCGGCTTCGAGGAGGGCAAGCCCTACCAGAACGTCGTCGACACCTTCTCCACCTGGTACGGGAACGTCGTCTACATCACCGCCATGCTCGCCCTCGGCCTCCACGTCCGCCACGGCTTCTGGAGCGCCGCCCAGACCCTGGGCCTCGGCAACGCCCGCCGCGAACGCGCCCTGAAGTTCCTGGCCAACGCCCTCGCGCTCGTCCTGACCGCGGGCTTCGTCTCCGTCCCCGTCGCCGTCATGACCGGAGTGGTGAGCTGACATGAGCTACCTCGCATACGCCACCGGCGAGCCCCTCGCCGACACCGCGGCGCCCGCCGGGCCCATCGCCGACCGCTGGGACACCCGCCGCTTCCAGGCCAAGCTGGTCAACCCCGCCAACCGCCGCAAGCACCGGATCATCGTCGTCGGCACCGGCCTCGCCGGCGGCTCCGCCGGCGCCACCCTCGCCGAACAGGGCTACCACGTCGTCCAGTTCTGCTTCCAGGACTCCCCGCGCCGCGCCCACTCCATCGCCGCCCAGGGCGGCATCAACGCCGCCAAGAACTACCGCAACGACGGCGACTCGATCCACCGCCTCTTCTACGACACCGTCAAGGGCGGCGACTTCCGGGCCCGCGAGTCCAACGTCCACCGCCTCGCCCAGATCTCCGTCGAGATCATCGACCAGTGCGTCGCCCAGGGCGTCCCCTTCGCCCGCGAGTACGGCGGCCTCCTCGACACCCGCTCCTTCGGCGGCGTCCAGGTCTCCCGCACCTTCTACGCCCGCGGCCAGACCGGCCAGCAGCTCCTCCTCGGCGCCTACCAGGCACTGTCCCGGCAGATCGCCGCCGGCAACGTCGAGATGCACGCCCGTACGGAGATGCTCGACCTGATCGTCGTCGACGGCCGGGCCCGCGGCATCGTCGCCCGCGACCTGATCACGGGCGAGATCTCCACCCACTACGCGGACGCCGTCGTCCTCGCCAGCGGCGGCTACGGCAACGTCTTCTACCTGTCGACGAACGCCATGAACTCCAACGCCACCGCCGTCTGGCGGGCCCACCGGCGCGGCGCGTACTTCGCCAACCCCTGCTTCACCCAGATCCACCCCACCTGCATCCCGCGCACCGGCGACCACCAGTCCAAGCTGACCCTGATGAGCGAGTCGCTCCGCAACGACGGCCGCATCTGGGTCCCCAACGCCAAGGGCGACACACGGCCCGCCGCCGAGATCCCCGAGGACGAGCGCGACTACTACCTGGAGCGGATCTACCCCTCCTTCGGCAACCTCGTCCCCCGTGACATCGCCTCCCGGGCCGCGAAGAACGTCTGCGACGAGGGACGGGGCGTCGGCCCCGGCGGACAGGGCGTCTACCTGGACTTCGCCGACGCGATCCGCCGCATGGGCCGGGCCGCGGTCGAGGCGAAGTACGGCAACCTCTTCGACATGTACGCGCGGATCACCGCGGAGGACCCGTACGAGGTCCCCATGCGGATCTACCCCGCCGTCCACTACACGATGGGCGGACTCTGGGTCGACTACGACCTCCAGACCACCGTCCCCGGCCTCTTCGCCATCGGCGAGGCCAACTTCTCCGACCACGGGGCCAACCGGCTCGGCGCCTCCGCGTTGATGCAGGGCCTGGCGGACGGCTACTTCGTCCTCCCCGCCACCATCAACGACTACCTGGCCCGCCACCCGCACGGCGAACCCGTCACCGACGACCACCCGGTGGTCCGCGAGGTCCTCGCCGAGACCGAGGACCGCCTCCACCTCCTCCTCTCCGTCGACGGCGACCGCACCCCCGACTCCTTCCACCGCGAACTCGGCGAACTCATGTGGGAGTACTGCGGCATGGCCCGCACCGAGGAGGGCCTGCGGAAGGCGCTCGCCCGCATCCCGCTGCTCCGGGAGGAGTTCTGGCAGCGGATCAAGGTCCCCGGCACCGGCGAGGAGTTCAACCAGTCCCTGGAGAAGGCCAACCGGATCGTCGACTACCTGGAGCTCGCCGAGCTCATGTGCCTCGACGCCCTCCACCGCGCCGAGTCCTGCGGCGGCCACTTCCGCGAGGAGTCCCAGACCCCGGACGGCGAGGCCGCCCGCCGCGACGAGGAGTTCGCGTACGCGGCGGCCTGGGAGTTCACGGGCTCTGCCCCCGTCCTCCACCGGGAGGACCTCACCTTCGACTACGTCCACCCCACCCAGCGGAGCTACGCATGAGGCTCAACCTGCGCGTCTGGCGCCAGAAGAACGCCGGCACCGAGGGCGCCATGGCCACCTACGCGGTGGACGGCATCTCCCCGGACATGTCCTTCCTCGAAATGCTCGACACCCTCAACGAGGACCTCATCCTGCGCGGCGAGGACCCCGTGGCCTTCGACCACGACTGCCGCGAGGGCATCTGCGGCGCGTGCAGCCTCGTCATCAACGGCGACGCGCACGGGCCGGAGCGCACGACCACCTGCCAGCTGCACATGCGCTCCTTCCGGGACGGCGACACCATCGACGTCGAACCCTGGCGTGCGTCCGCGTTCCCGGTGGTCAAGGACCTGGTCGTCGACCGCTCCGCTTTCGACCGCGTCATCCAGGCCGGCGGCTACATCACGGCCCCCACGGGCGCGGCCCCCGAGGCCCACGCCACCCCGGTCCCGAAGGCCGACGCGGACTCGGCCTTCGAACACGCCGAGTGCATCGGCTGCGGGGCGTGCGTGGCGGCCTGCCCGAACGGCTCGGCGATGCTCTTCACCTCCGCCAAGATCAACCACCTGAACGTCCTGCCCCAGGGCTCCCCGGAACGCGAGACCCGGGTCCTCGACATGGTGGCCCAGATGGACGCGGAGGGCTTCGGCGGCTGCACCCTGACGGGCGAATGCGCGACGGCCTGCCCGAAGGGCATTCCGCTGCCGTCGATCGCGGCGATGAACAGGGAGTGGCTGCGGGCGCGGAGGAAGGTGAAGGGGTAGGGGTCACACCGGCGTGGCGTAGGCGTCCACGGACGACCAGCCCTTCTCCGTACGGACATAGACGATGCCGCCCGCCACAAGGATCTCGGCCCCTTCGGAGCTGTCTTCGGGAACTGCGGCGGGCAGCGCGAAGCGGGTGGCCACGGCGTGCCGGGTGAGGTCGACGACGACCCCGCCGGAGCCGCAGACGACGTAGGCCCGTTGGCCGGTGATCACCGGCGTGCTCGGCCGGTCGCAGGTGATGTCCAGCGGGACCTGCCAGACAGGGCGGCCGCCTGTCTGCGTGTCGAGCTCGGCGAAGGCCAGCCCCGGCCCGCCTCCCAGGAGGCCGTACATGCCGCGTTCCGTCGTCGTTGCCGACAGGACGCCTGTGGCCGGCAGGGGCATGCC
>NZ_MWIG01000217.1:0-8489 GCF_002156145.1 Streptomyces sp. NRRL B-24572
GCAGCGGCGCGGGCGTCGGCTCGGCGGTCTTCCCGCCCATCGGCCAGACCCCGCCGCCGGCCACGCACGGGGTGCAGCAGCCCTACCTGCCGCCGACGCCCGCGCCGCTGCTGACCGGACCGCCCTGGACGATCACCGGCGCACTCGTCTGGCCGGCCGAGAGCACCCGCAGGCACTCGTCGCGCATGGCCGCCGCGCTGGGGAACCGCTCGTTCGGGTTCTTTCGCAGGGCGCGGGCGACGAGGGCGTCCATCGCCGGCGTCACCGAGCGGTTGACGGAGGACGGGGCGACCGGCTCCTCCTGCACGTGCGCGTAGGCGATGGCGAGCGGGGAGTCGGCGTCGAAGGGGAGACGGCCCGTCAGCAGCTGGAAGAGCATGATGCCGACCGAATAGAGGTCGGAGCGGGCGTCCACCGCGCGGCCGAGGGCCTGCTCGGGGGAGAGGTACTGCGGGGTGCCGACGACCATGCCGGTCTGCGTCATCGAGGTGACGCCGGACTGCATGGCCCGCGCGATGCCGAAGTCCATGACCTTGACCACGCCGCGCTTGGTCGTCATCACGTTGCCCGGCTTGATGTCGCGGTGGACCAGGCCCATCTCGTGGCTGACTTCAAGCGCGGCGAGCACGTCGGCCGTGACCTTCAGCGCCTTGTCGGCCGGCATCGCGCCGTACTGCTGGACGTCGGCGGCGAGGACCGAGCCGAGCGGCTGCCCCTCCACGTACTCCATGACGATGTACGGCATGACGGCGCCGTCGAGGGTGTCCTCGCCGGTGTCGAAGACCGAGACGATGTTCGTGTGCGACAGCTTCGCGACGGCCTGCGCCTCGCGCCGGAACCGCTCGCGGAAGGACTGTTCCCGGCCGAGTTCCGTGTGCAGCGTCTTGATGGCGACCTGCCGGTCGAGGGCGCTGTCGTACGCCAGGTACACCGACGCCATGCCGCCCTCGCCGAGAAGGTCGCGCAGCTGGTACCGGCCGCCCGCGACCGAACCGCCCGCATAGCGGCCCTGTGCGCCGTCCTGGCTCATCTGTGCTTCCCCCTACGCGCGCGTGGCGGCGTCGATCCCGGATTTCCTGGCGCAAGTCTGCCGTAGGGCAGTGACACGTCAAGCCGCGCCCCGGTTCGGTACCCGTTCCGTGACCCTCCGCACAGGCGGCGATTCCGCCCGGCCGGAGGAAACCCGTCGAATTTGCACAGGTGTACGTCGAGGGGGTTGGATGGCCGGTCCATCTCGGACCGGGGTGTCGCACGGAGCCTGTAGCGTGACGACTGGACACGGCACGACAGACGACGGCGAGGACTGATGGCACCCGAATCCGGAGCAGGTAACGGTGTGCCGGACGCGTCGGCGGAATCCTGGGGCGAGGGCGGCGTCGTCGGCGACGGCCGCTACCGCCTGACCCACCGTCTGGGCCGGGGCGGCATGGCGGAGGTCTTCGCCGCCGAGGACGTACGGCTCGGCCGCACCGTGGCCGTCAAGCTGCTGCGCGCCGATCTCGCCGAGGACCCGGTCTCCAAGGCCCGCTTCACCCGCGAGGCGCAGTCCGTCGCCGGGCTCAACCACCACGCCATCGTCGCCGTGTACGACTCCGGCGAGGACCTCGTGGGCGGCCGGCCCGTGCCGTACATCGTGATGGAGCTGGTCGAGGGCCGCACCATCCGCGACCTGCTGCTCAGCGCCGAGGCGCCGGGTCCCGAGCAGGCGCTGATCATCGTCTCCGGGGTCCTGGAGGCGCTGGCCTACTCGCACCAGCACGGCATCGTGCACCGCGACATCAAGCCGGCGAACGTGATCATCACGCACAGCGGTGCGGTGAAGGTCATGGACTTCGGCATCGCGCGCGCCCTGCACGGCGCGCAGTCGACGATGACCCAGACCGGCATGGTCATGGGCACCCCGCAGTACCTCTCCCCCGAGCAGGCGCTCGGCAAGGCGGTCGACCACCGCTCCGACCTGTACGCGACGGGCTGCCTGCTCTACGAACTGCTCGCGCTGCGGCCCCCGTTCACCGGCGAGACCCCGCTGTCCGTCGTGTACCAGCACGTGCAGGACGCGCCGATCCCGCCGTCCGACGTCACGGGGTCCGTGCCGCCGGAGCTCGACGGCCTGGTGATGCGCTCGCTCGCGAAGGACCCGGACGACCGGTTCCAGAGCGCCGAGGAGATGCGCGGGCTCATCCAGTACGCCCTGCAGATGCTCCAGCAGCAGGGCGGCCACACCGGCATGTGGAACACCGGGCCGGTCGAGGTGCACGACGGCGGGCACACCCCGGGCGGCGGCATGGCCGCGACGACCGCGATGGGCCACCCGATGCACGGCGAGACCGCGCAGGGCCCGATACTCCCGCCCATGAACCCGGACGACGGCGGGTACGGCGGTTACGACGGCGGCACGGGCGGCACCGGCGGCTACGGCCAGAACGGGTACGGCGCGCAGAACGGCGGCAACGGCGGCCGGGGCAAGGTGTGGCTGCTCGTCGCGCTCGCGCTGGTCGCGGTCGTCGCCGGAGTCGTGTACGCGGTCAGCAAGGCGGGCGACCCGGGCGGCGGCGGTGGTGGTGGCGTGACGCCGACGAAGACCGTCACCAACTCGCCGTCGACGGCCTCCGAGGAGCCCACCCCCTCGGAGGAGCCCACCCAGGAGCACACCGAGGAGCCGGGCACGTCGACGGGCGGCTCGACCGAGCAGCCGTGGACCCCGCCGACGACGCAGGCGCCGACCTGGTCCACGGGCACGCCGACGACCGAGACGCCGACGCAGCCGACGACCACGCCGCCGACGGAGTCCACGGACACGCCGACGGAGCCGACGGGCGAGCCGACCGACGCCACGGTGGGCGGCGCCGGCGGCCCGGGCACCCCGACGACGGGCACGGGCACCGAGACCGGCTGACCGTCGCCCCCCCGTCCTTCGCCGCCTTCGCCGTGCTCAGCCGGCGAAGGCGTCGCGGACCGCCGCGTACTCGCGCGTCCACCAGACCGCCAGGGCCGACACCGCGGGGAACTGCGGGTCGGCCCTCCGGTCGTGCAGCTGGTAGCGCCAGCGCAGCGTCCAGAAGTCGTTGAGCCGCTCCCACCACACCCGGTGCGCCGCCGCCGCCAGCTCGGCGCCGTCCGCGCCCGTCGCCCGCCGGTACGCGCGCGCGTAGGCCCGTACCTTCTCCAGGGCCAGCTCCCCCTCCGGGCGTACGAAGAAGATCGCGGCTGCCCTGACCGCCTCCTCGGCCCTGGGGCGGACCCCGAGCCGGTCCCAGTCGACGATCGCGGCGGGCTCCGCGCCCCGGTACAGCAGGTTCAGCGGGTGGAAGTCCCCGTGCACCCAGCCGGCCGCGGAGGCGGGCGGCGGCCGGTGGTGGGCGTGCTGGGCGAGCAGCCTGCGCCGCTCCCTCAGCCGGTGCTCGGCGAGCGCGTCGAAGCTGTCGCGGGGGCGGTGGGCGCGGGCGAGGCGGAGGAGTTCCTCGATGGCGCGGAAGGTGTCCTCGGGGTGGGCGCTCGCGTGGTCGCCGCCCGGCGGCGGGGACTCCATGACCTGCTCCAGGCAGGTGTGGACGCGGCCGAGGAGGGTGCCGAGGCGGCGGGAGCAGCCGGTGGACAGCTGGGCGCCGTCGCGGTGGCGGCCGTCGACCCAGGGGTGCAGGGCGTAGCAGTGGCCGCCGACGAGGGCGACCGTGCGGCCCCGGCTGTCGGGGAGCGGCGGGGCCACGGGCAGGCCGAGGGCGTGCAGGCGCTGGGTGGCCCGGTGCTGGCGGGTGATGGTGGCCCGGTCGGAGGTGGGGGCGTCCAGGTGCTGCTTGAGGAAGTAGGCCCCGCGGGTGGTGGAGAGCCGGTAGCCGCGGTTGAGCAGGCCCTCGGTGACGGGGACGCAGGAGAGGGGCTCGCCGACGTCCGTGTAGCGGCGCAGGAGGGGGCGGACGGGCGGAGCGAGGGATACAGATGAGCGCGGCACTCCGCAGATGTTAGATCACGCTGCGTGGTGGAGGTGTCGCTCCTCGGAACGCTCCTCGGAACGGTTCTCGGAACGCTCCTCGGGCCGCTCCTCGGAACTCTCCTCGGAACGCTCCTCGGGCCGCTCGCTGTAGTCGAGCTCGTGGACCGTCACGAACTGCGGTTCGATCCGCAGGAACACCGGGGTGAAGGGCTCGCCGTCCACCCGTACGGGCTCGGGGCCGAAGGCCGCCCGTTCCTCCGCCGTCGGCTCGACGATCTCGGCGGTGCCGGTGAACTGCACGGACCAGATGTGCTCGGCCCCGGAGTCGCAGTTGTCCGCTCCGTACGCGACGACGCTGCCGTTGCACGCACGGTGGTAGCCGAGGCCGCGGTGCATCCGGAGCAGGACCCGGCCGTCGGCCACGACGTGGCGGGCGGGGGCGACGAACGGCATCGCCCGCATGCTCGTCGCCACCCGGCCGTACGCCACGCGGCCGAGCAGCTCGATGGCGCGGACCTCGTCGGCGGACATGGCGCGGACCTCGTCGGCGGACATGGCGGGGGCCTCGGAGGTGGGCATGTCTTCGTCGGTGGACATGGATTCCACTCTCCGTCACCCGCACCGTGTCGGAAAAGGGGCCCCTGCCCCGGTTCGAAAGGGACGTAGGTCCCGAAACCGGGCCGGGCCGGGGCGGGTCCCGGGGACGCCCCCCGGGCCCGTCAGTGGCGCTCGGCCTGGAGCCTGGCCACGTACGCCGCGGCCTGCGAGCGCCGCTCCATGCCCAGCTTCGACAGCAGGCTGGAGACGTAGTTCTTGATGGTCTTCTCCGCGAGGTGGAGCCGCTCGCCGATGACCCGGTTGGTCAGGCCCTCGCCGATCAGGTCCAGGATCTTGCGCTCCTGCTCCGTCAGGTTGGCGAGCCTGTCGTCGCCCTTCGGGTTGTTGCCGTCGCGCAGCCGCTCCAGGACCCGGGCGGTGGCCACCGGGTCGAGCAGCGACTTGCCGGCCGCCACGTCCCGCACGGCGTTCAGGAGTTCGTTGCCCCGGATGGCCTTGAGGACGTAACCCGAGGCCCCGGCCATGATCGCGTCGAAGAGCGCCTCGTCGTCCGCGTACGAGGTCAGCATCAGGCACTTGATCGACTCGTCCTGCGAGCGGATCTCCCGGCACACCTCGACCCCGCTGCCGTCGGGCAGCCGGACGTCGAGCACGGCGACGTCGGGGCGGGTCGCGGGGATCCTGACCAGGGCGTCCGCCGCCGTCCCGGCCTCGCCGACCACCTCGATGTCGCTCTCCACGGAGAGCAGCTCGTGGACGCCGCGCCGCACGACTTCGTGGTCGTCCAGCAGAAATACCGTGATTTTTCCTTGTTCGCGCACGCGGTCAGTCTCACATATTGGGTCTTCCGGCGCCCGGGGTGCGCGAGATAACGTGCCGGGTGTTCCGACGGCGTCGTCGGGCCGCTGTCCATGCTCTGACCAGGGATGAGTCCCCCTTTTCTCGATTTACTTGGAAATCCAAGCAAAATCGCAGGTCAAGTGGGGTTTCGCGGGAATGCCGCGTAATGGGTAACGTGCCTATGACGGCGCTCGCCGGGGCACCTTTCACGCCCGACTCCGGCCGCGTCGCACCCACCCCGTGCGAAGGTACGGACAAGGCGGAGCCGCACTGGCCTCACCGGCGAACCCGGGGGCCGGACCGACGGAGGAGCACGCACGTGACCGTGGAGAGCACTGCCGCGCGCAAGACGACGCGACGCAGCAGCGGCACCAAGCGCACCGCAAGCGCGAGCACGAGCACCACCAAGAAGGCAACGGCCGCCACGGCCACGGAGCCCGAGCTCGTTCAGCTGCTGACGCCCGAAGGGGAGCGCGTCCAGCACCCCGATTACGACATCGACCTGAGCGCCGAGGAGCTGCGCGGCCTGTACCGCGACATGGTCCTCACCCGGCGCTTCGACGCCGAGGCGACCGCCCTCCAGCGGCAGGGCGAGCTGGGCCTGTGGGCCTCGCTGCTCGGCCAGGAGGCCGCCCAGATCGGCTCCGGCCGGGCCCTGCGGGACGACGACTACGTCTTCCCGACCTATCGCGAGCACGGCGTCGCCTGGTGCCGCGGGGTCGACCCGACGAATCTGCTGGGAATGTTCCGCGGCGTGAACAACGGCGGCTGGGATCCCAACAGCAACAATTTCCACCTGTACACGATCGTCCTCGGCTCGCAGACCCTGCACGCCACCGGTTATGCCATGGGCATCGCCAAGGACGGCGCGGACTCCGCCGTGCTCGCGTACTTCGGCGACGGCGCCTCCAGCCAGGGCGACGTCAACGAGTCGTTCGTCTTCTCCGCGGTCTACAACGCCCCGGTCGTGTTCTTCTGCCAGAACAACCAGTGGGCGATCTCCGAGCCCATCGAGAAGCAGACCCGCGTCCCGCTCTACCAGCGCGCCCGCGGCTTCGGCTTCCCCGGCGTCCGCGTCGACGGCAACGACGTCCTCGCCTGCCTGGCCGTGACCCGGTCGGCCCTGGAGCGTGCCCGCCGCGGCGAGGGCCCGACGCTCATCGAGGCGTTCACCTACCGGATGGCCGCCCACACCACCTCCGACGACCCGACCCGCTACCGCCGGGACGCGGAGCGCGAGGAGTGGGAGGCCAAGGACCCGATCCAGCGCCTCAAGACGTACATGGAGAACGAGGGCCACGCCGACGCGGCCTTCTTCGAGGAGCTGGAGACGGAGAGCGAGGCGCTCGGCAAGCACGTCCGCGAGGTCGTCCGCGCCATGCCCGTCCCGGAGCACATGGCGATGTTCGACAACGTGTACGCGGACGGGCACGCGCTCGTCGACGAGGAGCGTGCGCAGTTCGCCGCCTACCAGGCGTCCTTCGAGGGCGGAGAGGCCGAGTAATCATGGCTGTTCAGAAGCTTCCCCTGGCGAAGGCGCTCAACGAGTCGCTGCGCAAGGCCCTGGAGACCGACCCCAAGGTCCTGATCATGGGCCTGGACGTCGGCAAGCTCGGCGGTGTCTTCCGGATCACCGACGGTCTGCAGAAGGACTTCGGCGAGGACCGGGTCATCGACACCCCGCTCGCCGAGTCCGGCATCGTCGGCACCGCGATCGGTCTCGCGCTGCGCGGCTACCGGCCGGTCGTGGAGATCCAGTTCGACGGCTTCGTCTTCCCGGCGTACGACCAGATCGTGTCCCAGCTGGCGAAGATGCGGGCCCGTTCGCTCGGCACGGTGAAGATGCCGATCGTCATCCGCATCCCGTACGGCGGCGGCATCGGCGCCGTCGAGCACCACTCCGAGTCCCCCGAGTCGCTCTTCGCGCACGTCGCGGGCCTCAAGGTCGTCACCCCGGCGAACTCCTCCGACGCCTACTGGATGCTCCAGCAGGCGATCCAGAGCGATGACCCGGTCATCTTCTTCGAGCCCAAGCGCCGCTACTGGGACAAGGGCGAGGTCGACACCGAGGCCATCCCCGGCGAGCTGCACAAGGCCCGTGTCGCCCGCGAGGGCACGGACCTCACCCTCGTCGCCTACGGCCCGATGGTGAAGACCTGCCTGGAGGCGGCCGCCGCCGCGGCCGAGGAGGGCAAGTCGATCGAGGTCGTGGACCTGCGCTCGATCTCCCCGCTCGACTTCGACACCGTCCAGGCCTCGGTCGAGAAGACCCGCCGCCTGGTCGTCGTCCACGAGGCGCCGGTGTTCTTCGGCTCCGGCGCGGAGATCGCCGCCCGGATCACCGAACGCTGCTTCTACCACCTGGAGGCCCCCGTCCTGCGGGTCGGCGGCTACCACGCGCCGTACCCGCCGGCGCGCCTGGAGGAGGAGTACCTGCCGGGCCTGGACCGCGTGCTCGACGCCGTCGACCGCTCGCTGGCGTACTGAGGAGAGCACGACCATGACGATCCGCGAATTCAAGATGCCCGACGTGGGCGAGGGCCTGACCGAGGCCGAGATCCTCAAGTGGTACGTCCAGCCCGGTGACACCGTCACCGACGGGCAGGTCGTCTGCGAGGTCGAGACGGCCAAGGCCGCGGTCGAGCTGCCGATCCCCTTCGACGGCACGGTCCACGAGCTGCTGTTCTCCGAGGGCACCACGGTCGACGTCGGCCAGGTCATCATCTCGGTGAACGTCGGCGGCGGCGCCGCTCCCGAGGAGCCGGCGGCGCCCGTCGCGGCCGCCGCCCCCGCGCAGGAGCCGGTGGCCGAGCCGGCCGCCGAGCCGGAGGGCCGCCAGCCGGTCCTCGTCGGCTACGGCGTGGCCGCGTCCTCCACCAAGCGTCGGGCCCGCAGGACGACGGCCGCCCCGGCCGCCGCTCAGGTCGCCCCGGCCGCCTCCGTCCAGGTCCCCGAGCAGCTGAACGGCCACGGCCCCGTGACCGGCGACCGGCCGCTGGCCAAGCCGCCGGTGCGCAAGCTTGCCAAGGACCTCGGCGTCGACCTGGCGACGGTCACCCCGACCGGCCCGGACGGGATCATCACCCGCGAGGACGTCCACGCGGCGGCCGCCACGGGCGCCGGGGCCTCGACGACCGGGGCGGGCGCCGGGGCGGCCGCC
>NZ_MWIG01000218.1:0-3067 GCF_002156145.1 Streptomyces sp. NRRL B-24572
AGGTGTGGCCTGCGCTCGCCCTGATCGGCACGCCCCGGGGCCGTACCACCCGCGAGGCCTGGACCGCCGCCGCCGTCACCGCCCTCCTCCTCCTGGTCGCGGTGGGCGCGGTCCTCCACCAACCGCTTCTGATCCCGCCCCTCGCCGCCAGCATGGCCCTGGTGGCCGGAGGCCCCGACCTCCCGCTCTCCCAACCGCGCTCGGTCGTCGGCGGCCAACTGCTCTCCGCCCTCACCGGCTTCGCGGTCCTCGCCCTGGCCGGACCGGGCCCGTGGGGGGCCGCGGTGGCGGGCGGCCTCGCCCTCGGCGTGATGATGCTCGCCCGCACCCCGCACTCGCCCGCCGCGGCCACGGCCGTCATCGTCGCCCTCCAGTCCCCGCCGGTCTGGTCGTTTCTCGGCCTTCTCGCCCTCGCCTCCCTCCTCCTGGTCGCCGCCGGTCTCGGGGCGGCGCGTGTCACGGGGCGGACGTACCCCGCGTACTGGCTCTAACCTCAGTCCATGAAGCAGCAGTTGAGGGTGGCGGCCTACGCCGTGTGTGTCCGTGACGACGAGATGCTTCTCGCCCGCTGGGTCGCGAAGGACGGTGCCAAGCGCTGGACCCTGCCGGGCGGCGGCATGGACCACGGCGAGGACCCCGTCCATACCGTCGTCCGCGAGGTCGAGGAGGAGACCGGGTACCTCACCGAACCCACCGCCCTCCTCGGCGTCGACTCCATCCGCCGTGCCTGGCACCACAAGATCGGAGGGCACGGCGACTGGCACGGCCTGAGGATCATCTACGAGGCCCAGGTCACCGGCGGTGTCCTGCGCAACGAGACCGGCGGGTCCACGGACCTGGCCGCCTGGCATCCGCTCGACGCCGTCCCCTCCCTCGCCCGGGTCGAGCTCGTCGACATCGGCCTCGACCTGTGGCGCGAACGGCCCCCGGTCGGCCGCTCCCGCCTCACCGGCCGCGCGAACCTCTAGAAGCGGCTGAAAAGGGCTCAACCGTCAAGATCGCTCTCAACCCGTCCCCCGGAGTCCGCAGTCACCTCCCCCGACCGCACCACAACGATCAGGGGAGCCCGCATGTCAGCCGCCCGCACCGCACGCACCGTCGTCGCCGCCACCCTCGTGGCGGGTGTCGCCGCCACCGCCCTCGCCGCACCCGCCCTCGCCGCACCGGTGCACCACCGGGACCACGCCGCCACCCAGCAGGCCCTGGACGCGGCCGTCGCCGACGGCGTGCCCGGCGCCGTCGCCCAGGCCCGCGACGGGCGCGACCGCTGGACCGGCACCGCCGGCGAGCGCAACGGCAACGACCGCTACCGCGTCGGCTCCATCACCAAGACCTTCACCGCCACCGTCCTCCTCCAGCTCCAGGCGGAGGGCCGCATCGACCTCGACGACCCGGTCGAGAAGTGGCTGCCCGGCGTCGTCCGGGGCAACGGCCACGACGGCAGCAGGATCACCGTCCGCCAGCTGCTCAACCACACCAGCGGCATCTACAGCTACACCTCGGACCCCGCCTTCCAGACCAAGGTCTTCGGCCCCGGCTTCCTGGAGCACCGCTACGACACCTGGACCCCGCAGCAGCTGGTCGACGTCGCCATGGCCCACAAGCCCGACTTCGAGCCCGGCGCCTCCTGGAACTACTCCAACACCAACTTCGTCCTCGCCGGCATGGTCATCGAGAAGGTCACGGGCCGCCCGTACGGCAAGGCCGTCGAGAACCGGATCATCAAGCCGCTCAAGCTCCGCGCCACCACCGTCCCCGGGACCCGCTCGGCCATGCCGGAGCCCAGCAGCCCGGCGTACTCCAAGCTCTCCCGGGACGTGAACGACCCCGTCCACGAGGTCTCCGACCTCAACCCGAGCATCGCGGGCGCGGCGGGCGAGATCATCTCCGACTCCCGCGACCTGCAGACCTTCTACTCGGCCCTGCTCAAGGGCCGGCTCCTCACGAAGGACGGTCTGAAGGAGATGACCACCACGGTCCCGATCGCCCCGAACGCCGGCTACGGCCTCGGGCTCATGGAGCAGAGGCTCAGCTGCGGAGTGGAGGTCTGGGGCCACGGCGGCGGCATCCACGGCTCCACCTCGCTGGCCCACGTGACCCGCGACGGCGGGCACTCCCTCGCCGGCAACTTCAACGCCGACTGGACGGGCGACACCGAGAAGGTCATCGAGGCCGAGTTCTGCGGCACGGCCGCGAGCAAGGGCTAGTCACCGCGGCAGGACGACGACGTACGCGGCGGGCTGCCGGTCCGGCGCGGCCATCAGGGCCGTACGGACCACGGTGGCCTGCTGGTCCATCGCCTCGCGCAGCTTGCGCGGGGTGAGGTGGACGACCGTGATGCCGAGCCGCTCCAGGTGCTCCCGCTTGCGGGTGTACTCGCTCCACAGCTCGTCGTCGTCCTGCCGGGGCGCCCGGGTGTCCAGCTCCACGGCGACCGCCTGGTCCGGCCAGTAGGCGTCCACCCCGCCCAGGTGCGGGCCGCCCGGCAGCCGCAGGTCCACGTTCCACAGCGGGTCCGGCAGCGCGAACTCCCGCACCATCTCGTAGAGCCGCTGCTCGGAGAGCGAGCGGCCCTCGGCGAGCAGGGCGTCCACCGCGTCCACCACGTGCGGCCGGGAGAGCAGCCGGGCCCTGCTCAACTCCCGTACCACCACGCCCGGTTCGCAGTGCCCGCCGCGTACGGCCTCGGTGAGCAGCCGGCGTACCGTCTCCGCGTCCGAGAGGCCCGACACCGCGTCGGCGACGGCGCGGGCGACCGGGGCGACGGGGACGCCGGTGAGCTCCACCGGCTCCGGCGACTCGGGGGCGCGCACGACCCGCACCCAGCCGGTCGAGCGCAGCCGCCGGGTGCGCGGCACGAGCACGTCGATGCGCTCCAGGGCGGTGAGCGGGGGAGCGGAGGAGAAGCGGTGCAGGGTCAGGGCGGCGAGGCCGGTGATCATCGCCTCGGGGCCCTGCGAGGGCACGGCCCCGGTCCTGCGGGCGTAGAGCAGTGCCGCGTGCAGCCGGTCCTCGCTGGTGGGGGTCCCGGCCGTGAGCAGGAAGACGCCGGGCAGCAGCTGCTGCC
>NZ_MWIG01000219.1:0-6438 GCF_002156145.1 Streptomyces sp. NRRL B-24572
GGCGGGGACGGCGGCACGGGTGGTGTGGGTGGCGGGCGGGTGTCAGGCGCCCGGGACGAGCAGCAGCACCTTGCCGACGTGACCGCCCTCCTCAAGCGCCCGGTGTCCCTCGGCGGCCTCCGGCATCGGCACCGTCCGGTCGACGACCGGACGGAGTCCTCATCGACTACCGCGAGCAGGACTTCGTCGAGGAGCTGGCGAAGGCGACGGACGGGGCGGGCGCGGACGTCATCCTGGACATCGTGGGCGCCAAGTACCTGGAGCGGAACGTGAAGGCGCTCGCCGTGAACGGCCGCCTGGTCGTCATCGGCCTCCAGGGTGGGGTGAAGGGCGAGCTGAACCTCGGGGCGCTGCTCGCGAAGCGCGCCGCCGTCCTGGCGACCACGCTGCGGTCCCGTCCGGCGCAGGAGAAGGCGGCGATCGTCGCGGCCGTACGGGAGCACGTCTGGCCGCTGATCGGCGCGGGCACGGTCCGTCCGGTCGTCGACCGGACGGTGCCGATGCCGGAGGCCGCCGAGGGACACCGGGCGCTTGAGGAGGGCGGTCACGTCGGCAAGGTGCTGCTGCTCGTCCCGGGCGCCTGACACCCGCAAGCGGCCGACAGCACCGGTGCCGCCGGCACCGCCGGCGCGGGACGCCTGGCACCGTCGGCGCGGGGCGCCTGGCACCGCTGGTGCGGGGCGCCTGGCACCGCTGGTGCGGGGACGCCCGGCACCGTCGGCGCGGGGGCGCCCGGCACCGCTGGCACGGGGGCGTCCGGCACCGTCGGCGCAGGCGCCCGGTACCGCCGCCATGGGCGCTCGGCACCGTCGACATCGGCGCCCGGCTCCGCGGGCGCCCGGCACCGCGGGCATCGGCGCCCGGCGCCGTCGGCATCTGCGCCCGGCACCCGTGGTGCGGAGAAGGGCCCGGCACACCGTGTGTGCCGGGCCCTTTCCTCGTGCGGAGTGACCTACAGGTACGGTCCCGAGCGGACCGCGTGGCCGTGGCCGTGGTCGTCGTCATCGTCGTGCGACGCGCCCGGAGGCAGCGCGCGGCGCATCTGCTCCAGCTGGGCACGGGCCGCCATCTGCTGCGCGAACAGAGCCGTCTGGATGCCGTGGAACAGGCCTTCGAGCCAGCCCACGAGCTGCGCCTGCGCGATGCGCAGCTCCGCCTCGGAGGGAATCGCCTCGTCCGTGAACGGCAGGGAGAGCCGCTCCAGTTCCTCGACGAGCTCGGGTGCGAGCCCGTCCTCCAGCTCCTTCACGGAGCTGGCGTGGATGTCCTTGAGCCTGACCCGGCTCGCCTCGTCCAGAGGGGCCGCCCGTACTTCCTCCAGGAGCTGCTTGATCATGCTGCCGATCCGCATGACCTTCGCAGGCTGCTCGACCATTTCCGTCACCGGGACCTCGCGGGGTTCGTCGTCGCCCTGAGCGCCGCCGAGGGCCATCCCGTCCTGTCCCACGATGAGGACCTGGGGGCTCTCCTGCGACCTGTCATTCCTCGGCATCTCCATGCCGCCATTCTCTCGTACACACGCGTCATCACAGGGTGTGCCCCTGTACGGGGGTGATCCACCCTCGTACAGGGGCACGGGACGGGAACGAAGACCGTCAGGTCGCCGCGCGCCGGGCCAGCGCGCCGCGCGAGCGGGTCACCAGGGCGGCGAGGAGCGCGGCGCCGAGCGGGACGGCGACGAGCAGGCCGGCCAGGGTCTCCCAGGGGACGACGATCGGCACCTCCGGCGGGGTGAGGTCGGCGGTCCAGCCCTCGGCGATGCTCTGCTCGTAGTAGCGGAGCTCGTCGCGCTGCTCGGTGAGCCGGAGTCCGACCGCGGGCAGCAGTCCGGCGGCCGAGCCGAGGACCACGCCCATCGCGGCGACGACTCCGCACTGGAATCCGCTGAGCGTGCGGCGGACCCGGGGCGGGGCGCCCACGGCGGCGAGCGTCTTCAGGTCGGCCTCGGCGTCGGCCTGGGCGAGCCCGGTGGCGATGCCGGCGGCGCCGATGGTGACCAGGCCCGCGAAGATGGCCAGCGAGAGCAGGACGATGCCGTACTCGTTGACGAAGCCTTCCTCCAGGTGCAGTTCGACGTTGCTGCCGAGCTTGGCGAGGTCGCTGTCGAGCTTCTGGCGCTGCTCGCCGTCCGGGAGCCGGTCGGTGCTGGCGTACACGCCCATCGGCACCGTGGAGAGGCCGGCGGCCTTGGCGGTGGCCGGGGTCATGAGGGCCTGGACGCCGTAGGACTTCTGGTCGCCGGGCACCAGGTAGGCGGGCACGGAGCTGACCTTGCCGGGTGCGGGGCGGCCCAGCTCGGAGGCCTTGTCGGCGGCGGCGATGTCGGTGATCTGCTTGATCCCGACGGTGCCCTTCCCGTCGACCAGGGCGCGGTTGAAGGCGACGATCTTCCCGTCGGTGAGGGCCTTCACGGTCGCGGGGTCGTCGACGCCGAGGACCTGGAGCAGCTTGGCGTCACCGACGATCAGGCCGCCGTCGGAGACCCACATCCCGCCGCTTGCGGACTCCTTGCACCGCCAGTCGTCGGTGAGCATCTTTCGCCGCTGCTCGGGCGTGTACTTCTCCGAGGGGTCGCCGCCGCCCGGGACCGCCGCGTTGAGCGGGCACTCGTTCGCCGGGGGGACGACCACCTCGTAGCGGCCGCAGCCTGCGCCCTCGCCCCAGGGCGAGCAGCCGGGCTTGCCGACCGAGATACGACCGACGTCGGCGCGGACGTTCACGGGGAAGTCGCGCTGGATCGCCTCGCGGACGGCGGGGACGTCCCGGCCGCCCTCCTCCTGGACGAAGGCGGCGGCCACGCCGTACGGCAGCGTGGCCTCGTACTCGGCCCTCTTCTGGGCCTCGCTGCTGGTCATGTACGTGGAGACGGCGACCGTGCCGGCGACGGCGGCGAGGACGGCGGCGACGGCGGGTGCCGTACGGCCCCGGTTGCGGACGGCGTCCCGCAGCGCGAGGCGCGGGGAGAGCGGAAGCCAGCGGCCGGTCCGCCCGAACAGGCCCACCAGGGCCGGGGTCATGGCGACGACCCCCAGCTCGGCGAGGGCGGAGCCGGCCGCCACGAGGGCGACCTGCCGGGAGACCATCGAGCCGAAGAGGGCGACCGCGCCGCCGAGGAGCAGGGCCACCAGGCCGATCACGGGCAGCACCCGGCTGCTGCGGCGGACCCCGCGCCGGCCGGTGAGCGAGGAGAGGACGGTCTGCCGGGAGGCGGTGAAGGCGGGGACGATCGCGGCGAGCAGACCGGTCAGGACCGCGAGCAGCGCGATGCCGAGCAGTTCGAGGGGCCGGATGTCGAAGGCCCCGAACCGCTGACCCATGGTGTCTTCCAGGACCGGCTGCAGCACCAGGGTCAGGATCAGCGCGAGGACGATGCCGGTGACGGCGGCCGCGACGCCGATGACCAGGCCGCCGCTGAGCACGATGGCCCGGATGTGGCTGCGGGCGCCGCCGTTGGCCCCGACCAGACCGAGCTGGCGGCGCGAGCGGCGGGCGCCGACCGCGAACGCGGGCCCGGCGAGGAGGCAGATCTCCAGCATCGCCAGGCCGACGACGGTGGCGAGGGCGGCCAGGTCGGCGGCTTCGGCCCCCGGACTGGACGTGTAACCGCCGAAGCCTTCCTTCTGGTTGAGCGGCACGTCGGACTTGGCGGGCGGGTCGAGCACCACGGCGCGCGAGGTGACGGTGACACCCTTGGCGTTGATCTCCTGGACGGTGTTCCACGTGAAACCACCGGACTTGCGCACCAGGTACGAGACGGAGACGTCGGGCGCGGGCAGACCGGCCTTCTCGACCGCCTTCGCGTACGGGGCGAGGAAGGCGCCGGGCAGCGCGTTGACCTGGTCCGTGTCGAGAGAGTCGGGAAGTTCGTAGGAGCCGACGATCCGGTACGGGCGATCGAAATTGCGGGCGGAAAGGGTCGAGCCGACCGACAGACCACTCGTCTCCAGGAAGTGCGAGGTCGCCATGACCTCGTCGTTCTTCTCCGGGAAACGCCCCTTCAGGAGCGTCATGATGCCGCGGGCTATCGGGTCGGACGCCTTGAGCTCACGCACCTCGGTCCCGAGCAGACCGTGGGCCGTCGTCAGCTTGGCCGAACCCTCGCTGTCCGTGAGGACGGTGGAGCCCGCGGGGATCGTCCTGGTGACGTCGGTGGGGCCGCTCGGCCACGGCTCCTCCTTGTAGTCCTTGACCGGCGTGCTCATCTCGCCGGCCGGGTCCTGGAGGATCGGGACGCCGCCGACGTTGGCGTCCCTGAAGCGGGCGTCGGCCGCGCCGATCGACCGCTCCACCCGCTCGGCGGGGGAGAGTTCGGAGCTGCGGTAGGTCAGATCGAGGGCGCTGACGCCCAGGATGGGCAGCGCGATCATCGCGAGGACGAGGGCGCTGCGGCCCTTGGCACGCCAGGCGTCGCGCCGGGCTATGCGGATCGCGGCCCGCCAGGAGTGGAGCCAGGTCTTCACGCCTCGGCCACCTGACCCGACAGGAGCGAATCGGCCTCGCTGCGCACGGTCTGGTCGACGATGGCACCGTCCCGGAGGAACACGACCCGGTCGGCCCAGGCCGCGAACCGCGGCTCGTGGGTGACGAGGACACCGGCTGCGCCCGCGTCGCAGCGGGAGCGGAGCAGGGCGAGCACGGACTCGCCGGTCTCGGAGTCCAGCGCGCCGGTCGGCTCGTCGGCGAGGACGAGCCGACGGTCGCCGACCAGGGCGCGGGCGATGGCCACGCGCTGCTGCTGGCCGCCGGACATCTCGTCGGGGAAGCGGTCGGCGAGGTGGCCGAGCCCCATCTCCTCCAGGGCGGCGAGGGCCTCGACGCGCGCCTTGCGGGCGGAGGTCCCGTCCAGCTCGCGGGGCAGGGCGACGTTCTCGGCGGCGGTCAGGGCCGGGATGAGGTTGTAGTCCTGGAAGACGTACCCGATGCTGCGGCGGCGCAGGGCGGCGAGCTGCTTGACGCTCGCGGCGGTGATGTCGGTGTCCTCGACGATCACCCGGCCCGAGGTGGGGGTGTCCAGGCCGCCCGCGATGGTGAGCAGCGTGGACTTGCCGGAGCCCGACGGGCCCATGACGGCGACGAGTTCACCGGGGTACACGGCGAGGTCGATGCCGCGCAGGGCGTGCACCTCGGTGGCGCCCGCGCCGTGGACGCGGGTCAGGTTCTGGAGTTGCAGCACGGGCTGCTGTGCGGTCATGGAGGGGTCCCCCCGTTTTCGGCCGTACGCGGCGGTCGGGCCGGGTACGGGAGCGTGCGGTGGAAGGTGGTGCGCCGGCGGTACGGGGCGGGGCGCGCGCGTGCGGTCGACGCGCCCCGGGCGTACCGGTGGTCGAAGTGGGCTACGAGGCCGGGGTGCCCGGAGCGGCCGGGGCCACCGGGGCGGTTGCCGAAGAGGTCGGGGCCGCCGGGGCGGCTGCGGCGGTCCGCGTCGCCGGGGTGGTCCCCGCGGCGGCCGTCCCCGACAGGCGGATCAGCCGGGACTCGCAGTGGTCCAGCCAGCGGGCCTCCGCCTCGGTCTGGAAGATCAGCTGCTCCAGGACGAGCAGCCAGGCCACGTCGTCCCGCTCCCGCGCCCCGCCGCCCTCGACGGCGAGCAGGGCCTGAGCCTTGAGCCGGGTGTAGTCCTGCATCGCCTTCACGGTGTGCCGGCGCTGGGACTGGATGACGTCGCGGATGTCGACGCCGGGCGCACCCACGGCCATGGCGAGCTTGATGGCCAGCTCGTCGCGGGCGGGGCTGGTGCGGTCCACCGGCTTCTCGAACCAGGTCCTGAGCTCGGCGCGGCCGCTGTCGGTGATCGCGTAGAGGGTGTGCCCGGCCGGGTCCTCGCCGCCCTGGGCGACCATGCCGTCGCGTTCGAGACGGTTGAGGGTCGTGTAGACCTGGCCGACGTTGAGCGGCCAGGTGGAGCCGGTGCGGGACTCGAACTCCGTACGGAGCTGGGAGCCGTAGCGAGGGCCGCGTTCGAGGAGGGCGAGGAGCCCGTGGCGGATCGACATACTCAGTATGTATACCCGGTATGCCGACGTGGACAACCGTCCTGAGACGGAAGCGCCGGGTCCGACTCAAGGGGGACCCGGCGGTCCCGGTGGAGGGTCAGCGGCGGCGCATCCGGAGCCCGAGGAAGCCGATGCCGAGCCCCATCAGGGCCAGCCCCACGCCCAGGGTGAGGACGGGAATCCGCTGGTCGACGAGGGCGGGCGAGGCCTCGGCCGAAAGGTCGGGCGCCGCGGCGGGCAGGCTGGCGGGCGCCGCCTCGGGCGGCGACGGATCCTCCTCGCGTACCGGTTCGTCCGCCCCCTCGGCGGTCTGGCGCTCGCGCGAGCTTGTAGCGGTTTCGGTACGAGAGGGGCGGGGCGAGGGTGCCGAAGCGGTCGTGGAGGGAGTCGCGGACTCCGGGCGTCCGGGGTGGGGCCGCCCTTCTCCGGCGGGCCGGCCCGCCGG
>NZ_MWIG01000022.1:0-5264 GCF_002156145.1 Streptomyces sp. NRRL B-24572
GCCGACTCGTCGTAGAGCTTGTCCCACCAGTTGTCCCCCTGCTGAGTCATGCCCTTATTGTCCACCGCGTACGGCGCCCGAAAACGGGACATCAGGAAAACCGTTGCTGCAAATGGGTGGTCCGCCGGGCGACCCCACCCCCCACGGGAAGGACGCCCGGCGGACCGGCGTGATCAGCGCACGTCGTAGGCGCGGACCACGGTCTGGGTGACGGAGTTGCCGTTGGCGTCCGTCAGTTCGGTCTTCAGGGTGACCTGCTTGCCGGTCGCGCCCGCGTGGTTCACGGTCGCGGTCCAGCCGTCGCCCTGCTGAGAGACCTGCGCTTCGGTCCAGGTCGTGCCCCCGTCGTAGGAGTACGAGAGCTTCGCCGAGGTGAGCGCTGCGGGGGTGTAGCCCGCGTGACCCGTCGCGGTGAGGCCGATGTGCTGGCCGTCGGTCGCGGCGAGGGTCTTGAGTCCGTCCTCCGGAAGGTCGTACCGGGGGAAGAGAATCGGGATGCCCTGAGAATAGACGCTCTCGTCGAGCTCGGAGGTGAATTTCCACACCGAGTTGACGGATGTGGAGCGGGCCCACACCTTGCTGCCGATCTTCATGGTGTTCTGTTCGAGCGTGTACGTCCCGGCTTCGGCCGGTACCTCGAAGACGCCGAACGGCCAGCTGGACGTGCCGAGGAGCTCGCCGTCGCGGCTGAGGCGCACGTTGCCGATGTCGCCGAAGGACCCGGGCTCGGCGTGATGGGTGGAGTCGCCCCACATGGCGTTGGCGAAGCCGATGAGGTCGCCCTGCCGCTCGGCCACGAGGACCGGCTTCCCGGTGGAGTCGCGCGGCGCGGTGGGGGCGATGACGCCGTCGTACCACTTCTCGGTGCGCTGCTCGCCGGGGGCGTACGCGTGGCGGGCGCCGATCATGATCTCCCCGAACGGGAGGCTGCTGTTGACCATCTGCTGCCAGGCGGTGTCACCGGCGGAGTAGTACTCGCTGCGGGTGCCGGGCGCGGGGACGGTCTCCAGGGAGCCGAAGGAGATGCCGAGGCCGTTGGGGCGGTAGGCGGCCGGGAAGTCCGTGAAGTCGGTGGTGATGCCGGCCGAGCCGTACGTCGAGTCCGTGCGGCCCAGCTGTGCGTCGTGGACCCGGTACTCCTCGTCCTCGCGGACCGCGCCGGCCTCGGGGAAGGCCAGGTTGTAGAGGTACGGGGACTTCGCGGTGGCCTTCCAGGCCAGGGTGACCTCGCCCGCGGCGAGCCTGTCGAGGAGCGCGGTCGCCTCCGTGGTGGGGACGGAGAGGACGGGGAGGCCGAGGCCGGTGAAGCCGCCCGTGGGGTACCAGCGGCCGGGGGCCGAGTGGTACGTGACGACGGCGACGGCGCCGGCGGCCTTGGCGTTGCGGGCGAGGGTGCCCGCACCGGTGGAGCCGTCCGGGAGCCGGACGAGGGCGATGCGGCCCTGGACCCCGGCGGCCTTGAGCTCGTCCGGTGTGCCCGTTCCGGCGTCGACGAGGCGGGCCGAGCCGGTGCCGTCGAGGTTGTCGGAGCCGAGGGAGGCGGTGAGCGGGTGCAGGGCCAGTCCGTCGCCGGTGGTCAGCGAGGTGAACTGCGGTGCGGCGGCCCGCCAGTAGCTGCCGAACTCGAAGTCGCCCTCGTCGGCCTTGCCTTCGACCGAGGCGTAGTAGCCGCGGATGGTGCGCGGTCCGGCGGCGGTTCCGGCGTGCAGCCAGAAGTCGTCCCAGGAGCGGGCGAACGCGAGGGTGGCGCCGCGGACTTCGGAGGCCCGGTCGGTCGTGACCGACAGCTTGTGGGCCTTGCGGGCGTCGAGGACGACGGTGGTGTCCTTCTTGATCTCGACCTGCGGGCGGCCGAGGTAGCTGAGCGAGTCGTTCAGCGTGGCGCCCTCGCCCTCGTCGGGCGTGGTGACGAAGGAGGAGAGGAAGTAGCTGCCGGGGCGCAGGCGGTAGACCTGGTCGGCGGCCCCCTCGTTGAAGCGGCGCTCACCACTGGCGGTGTCGGTGCCGATGACGTCGAGGGAGGAGGCGCCGGAGGCGGGGTTGCCCTGACGGTCGATCAGCTTGACCCGCAGGGTGACCGTCTCGGGCTCCACGTACAGCGAGAACGGGGTGGAGACGTGGATGCCGCCGGGGCCGGTGGCGAGGACGCGGCCGGTGACGTCGCCGTACTGGGCGCGCTCCAGGTGGGCGTCGGGGGCGAGGTCGAGGGGGACCTCGACGGTGGCGCCGGCCGGGACGGTGACGGTGCGCCTGCCGAGGCGGGCGACGGTCGACCGGACGGCGGAGCCGTCGTTGCCGGTGACCTTCTCGACGGCCAGGTCGAGGGTGACCGGGGCCTCGGAGGTGTTGGTGTACGGCACGGAGACCGTGGTGCGGTCGGTCTTGTCCTGGGGCCAGTCGAAGGTGCCGCCCTGGACGGCGGGGGCGCTCAGGACCGTCTGGTCGATGGCGGCCTCGACGTCGAGGCGGCCGCCGCCGACCTCGCGGACGTCGCCGGGGACGGCGCTGTCGGCGGAGGCGACGAGCGCGGACTTGACCTGCTGGGCGGTCCAGTCGGGGTGGCGCTGCTTGACGATGGCGGCGGCGCCCGCGACGTGCGGGGTGGCCATCGACGTACCGGACATGGACTGGTACGCGTACACGCCCCGGCCGCCCGCCGCGGCGGCGGAGATGCCGACGCCGGGGGCGGCTATCTCGGGCTTGAGGGTGTGGTTCACGATCGTCGGGCCGCGGCTGGAGAACCAGGCGGTGGAGTCGTCGCGGTCGACGGCGCCGACGGTGAGGACGCTGGGCGCGCAGCCGGGCGAGGAGACCGTGTTGTGCGTCGGGCCCGAGTTGCCGGCGGCGATGACGAACAACGTGCCCTTGTTCCGGGCGAGTTCCTCGGCCGCGGCGCTCATCGGGTCGGTGCAGTCGGTGGGTACGGTGCTGCCGAGGCTCATGGAGACGACGTCGGCGCCCTGGGCGACGGCCCACTCCATGCCCGCGATGATCCAGGAGGCCGCGCCGGATCCGGAGTCGTTGAGGACCTTGCCGTTGAGGAGGTCCGCGCCGGGGGCGACGCCCTTCTTCCTGCCGCCGCTCGCGGCGCCGGAGCCGCCGACGGTGGAGATGGTGTGGGTGCCGTGGCCCTGGTGGTCGCCGGTGGTGTCGGAGTCGGTGAAGTTCTCCGAGGCGACGATGCGGCCCTTGAGGTCGGGGTGTTCCGCGTCGGCGCCGGTGTCGAGGACGGCGACCTTGGTGCCCTTGCCGTCGTAGCCGGCGGCCCAGGCCTCGGGGGCGTGGATCTGCTTCGTCGACTCCTCCAGGGTGGCCACGACCTTGCGGTCCAGCCAGAGCTTCTTCAGGCCGGAGGAGGCGGAGCGGGCGGCCGGGGCGCTGACCTCCGCCCAGAAGGTGGCGGCCTGCTTCTTCTCCGCCTTGAGCGCGACGCCGTCGACGGCCTTGAGGACCTGGCCGCGCTTCGCGCCGCGCGGGGCGGCGGGGACGGAGCGGGCGAGGTCGGAGCCGTAGACCGCGATCAGGGGCAGCGTGGTGGTGGCGGAGTCGTCGTAGCCCTGGCGGATCAGGCCCGTGACGTTGAAGAGCTCCTCGTCGACGCGTCCGGCGGCGAGCGCGGTGGTGGCGTCCTCGGGGTAGACGTACAGGTCCTGGCCGGAGCGGCGGGTCTGCACCAGGGGCACGGTCCCGTCCTCGCGGGGCAGGGCCGTGGCCGCCGGGTTGCCCTCGGCGTCCCGGGTGACCAGGACGCGGTCGCCGGTGACCAGGGTCACCGTGGCGGTCCCGGCCCCGTCGCCGGTGCGGGCCGAGGCCTCGCTGCCGACCAGCGGTCGCTTGCCGGCCGTGTCGTCCTGCGGCTCATCGGCCATGGACGGCGCGACCGCGGTGACGGCCAGGACGACGGCGGTCGCCGCCCCCAGGGCCGTACGCGAAATCGGACGCATCGCTCTCCCCATCTGAATCCGGAAAAAGGGCACAAGGCACCCCTTTCCGGAGGCTGTTGGTGCTGCGGTGGCGCCACATTGGCAGAGGTGAGGGCGGTACAGGGATGATGGGAGAGGCGGGAATACGCCGTGGCCGTTTCCCGCCAGGTCACCAACGGAACGAATGCCTCCGGTGAACGTCCCCGAAAGATCCGGGACGCCCGCCGGAGGTACGGCGAGGGGTGGGGCATCCATGCTGGGAGCGATAGGACTCGACGAGCGCCAGGAGTCCGCGTACCGCGCCCTGGTCGCGCTGGGCGCGGCCGAGGTCACCGATCTCGCGCACCGGCTCGCCCTGCCCGAGCAGGACACCGAGCGGGCGCTGCGCCGTCTGGAGTCGCAGGGGCTCGCCGCCCAGTCCTCGGCCCGCGCCGGCCGGTGGGTCGCGGCGCCGCCCGGGGTCGCGCTCGGCGCGCTGCTCACCCAGCAGCGCCACGAGCTGGAGCAGGCGGAGCTGGCGGCCGCGCTGCTCGCCGAGGAGTACCGGGCGGAGGCCGAGGAGGCGGCCGTGCACGACCTGGTGGAGGTGGTGACCGGGGCGAGCGCGGTGACGCACCGTTTCCTCCAGCTCCAGCTGGGCGCCCAGGAGGAGGTCTGCGCCCTGGTGACGGGCAAGCCGCTCGTGGTCTCCGGCCTGGAGAACGACGCGGAGGAGCAGGCGGCCGGGCGCGGGGTCCGCTACCGGGTGGTGATCGAGCGCGAGGTGCTCACCCTCCCGACCGGGCTGCTCGAACTGTCCGCGGCGCTCAGCCGCGAGGAGAAGATCAGGATCGCGGACCGGGTCCCCACGAAGCTGGTCGTCGCCGACCGGTCCCTGGCCATGGTGCCGCTGACCGGGCGGGGCGCCGAGCCCGCGGCGATCGTCGTGCACGCGAGCGGGCTCCTCGAATCGCTCATGGGCCTGTTCGAGTCGGTGTGGCGGGAGGCGCTGCCCCTGCGGCTCGGGGCGGGCGCGCAGATCACCGAGGACGAGGCGCCGGGCCCGGACGTGATGGACCTGGAGATCCTGTCGCTGCTGCTCGCCGGGATGACGGACGCGAGCGTGGCGAAGCAGCTGGACCTGGGGCTGCGGACGGTGCAGCGGCGGGTGAAGGGGCTGATGGAGCTCACCGGGGTGACGACCCGGCTGCAGCTGGGCTGGCACGCGTACGAGAAGGGCTGGGTGGCCCGCGGCTGACGCCGGCGCCTTCCGTTCATGGACGGGACTCCCGAGGTCGTATGCGGAACCGGTGCAAGTGGAACCGGCCGCTCACCCTCCCACAGGCGCCGGCGTCAGCCGCG
>NZ_MWIG01000220.1:0-141 GCF_002156145.1 Streptomyces sp. NRRL B-24572
CGGCTGCTGCGGCTGCTGCTCCTGGAAGTCCGTCATGGCTATGACTCTCGGCGCCGTACATGAGAGCCGTCTGAGGACCGGCTGAGAAGCCCGACAGAACCCTGTATGTCCCGTATAAAGACGGGCCGCGGGGTCCTACTC
>NZ_MWIG01000220.1:170-19269 GCF_002156145.1 Streptomyces sp. NRRL B-24572
TCGATGCGCAGCTCGCGGGCGGCCCGCAGGACGCCGAAGGCCTGGTCGTCGGTGGAGCAGAAGATGGCCGGCGGCCTGTCGGGGCCCGCGAGCAGCTTGAGGGCGACCTGGTAGGCGTCGTACCGGTTGTACGGGGCTTCGAAGAGCCGGCCCTCGGTCGAGCGGCCCGCCTCCAGCATGGCGCGGCGCCAGCCCTCGACGTGGTCGGCGACCGGGTCGCCGACGGCCGGGGTGTTCGGGACGCCGCCGAGGCAGGCCACGTACGGGTGGCCGTGCTCCAGGAGGTGCCGGGTGGCGAGCTGGGCGCCGCCGATGTCGTCGGTCACGACGGCCACGTCGTCGATCGCCTCGGGCCGCTCGTGCAGCAGCACCACGCGCGCGTCCCAGGCCTCGATCTCGCTCGCGGCCTGCTCGCTCATGCCCTGGCTGACCAGGATCAGTCCGGAGACCCGCATGCCGAGGAAGGCGCGCAGGTAGTGGACCTCGCGCTCGGTCCGGTAGTCGGAATTGCCGACGAGGACCATCTTCCCGCGCTCGGCGGCGGCCTGCTCGACCGCGTGCGCCATCTCCCCGAAGAACGGCTGCCGCGCGTCGGGGACGATCATGCCTATGAGGTCGGTGCGCCGCGAGGCCATCGCCTGGGCCACCCGGTCCGGGCGGTAGCCCAGCTCCTTGATGGCGGCGAGGACACGCTCGCGCGTGGCCGGGGCGACCGGCCGGGGTCCGTTGTTGATGACGTAGCTCACGACGGCGGTAGAAGTACCCGCAAGTCGCGCTACGTCATCCCGCGTCACCTTGGCCACGCGCGGAAGTCTACGCGGGGGGACCTACCTACCGGCAGGTCGCACTGTGGCATCCGCCACGTTCCTGTCCTACGAAGGGGTGACGGCCTCCGTGGCTTCCTTGACGCGGGCGCCCGCGCGGGCCTTCTCCCGGTCGCGGGTGCTCTCGGTCTTGGCACGGGCCTCCTCCGCCGCCCGCTCGACCTTCTCGGGGGTGACGAAGCGGTAACCGACGTTCCGGACGGTGCCGATGAGGGACTCGTGCTCGGGGCCGAGCTTGGCCCGCAGCCGCCGTACGTGGACGTCGACCGTACGGGTGCCGCCGAAGTAGTCGTACCCCCACACCTCCTGGAGGAGCTGCGCGCGCGTGAAGACCCGGCCCGGATGCTGGGCCAGGTACTTGAGCAGCTCGAACTCCTTGAAGGTCAGGTCCAGGACCCGGCCCTTCAGCTTCGCGCTGTACGTCGCCTCGTCGACCGACAGGTCGCCGTTGCGGATCTCCATCGGGGAGTCGTCCGAGACGATCTGCTGGCGGCCCATCGCGAGCCGGAGCCGCGCCTCGACCTCGGCCGGTCCCGCCGTGTCGAGGAGGACGTCGTCGATGCCCCAGTCGGCGGTGACGGCCGCGAGACCGCCCTCCGTGACGACGAGGATCAGCGGACAGCCGGGCCCGGTGGAGCGCAGCAGCTGGCAGAGCGAGCGCACCTGTGGCAGGTCGCGCCGGCCGTCGACGAGGATCACGTCCGCGCCGGGGGTGTCCACGAGGGCGGGGCCCTCGGCCGGGGCGACCCGGACGTTGTGCAGCAGCAGGCCGAGGGCGGGAAGCACCTCGGTCGACGGCTGGAGGGCGTTGGTCAGGAGCAGCAGAGAACTCATCGCGCCGCACCTTCTTCGGTCGTCGGTCCGCCGGTCGATCCGTCGTGCGTCGTCGTTCGCTCGTCCATGACGTCGGTTCCTCCTCGGTCCCTGCGAGGACGTCTATGTGTGCTCACGTTGGCTCTCGCGCCCTGAGAGCTTTTGTTCATCCGTCCGTAACAACGGTCGGAAAACACAAAAGGACCCGGGGGCTGCGTTGCCCGGATCCTCTGGCAAGCAGAATAGCCCACATGAGTTCCGAGGCAGAGGGCCGATTTCACATCCTGGATGTTTCCTCGCTCACTTCCCGCCCTTTGCGGTCCACGCTGCGTACCGATGACGGTGTCCGGATCGAGGCGGTTTACGAACCCTCAGGGGCAAGTGTCACCGATACGGCGGTCGTCCTCGCGCACGGCTTCACCGGGTCGGCCGACCGGCCCGCCGTCCGGCGCGCCGCCCGCGCCCTCGCGGAGCGCGGCGCGGCCGTCGTCACCTTCTCCTTCCGCGGCCACGGCCGCTCGGGCGGCCGCTCCACCGTCGGCGACCGGGAGGTCCTCGACCTGTCCGCCGCCGTCCGCTGGGCCCGTGAGCTCGGTCACGCGCGCGTGGCGACGGTCGGCTTCTCCATGGGCGGCTCCGTGGTCCTGCGCCACGCGGCCCTGGAGCGCGGGACGGCAGGAAGCGCCGACGCGGTGGCCGCCGTGTCCGCGCCCGCCCGCTGGTACTACCGGGGCACGGCCCCGATGCGCCGCGTCCACTGGGTGGTCACCCGGCCGGCGGGCCGCCTCGTCGGGCGGTACGGGCTCGGCACCCGGATCGACAGCCGCGCCTGGGACCCCGTGCCCCTGTCCCCCGTGGAAGCGGTCCCGCTGATCGCGCCGACCCCCCTCCTGATCGTGCACGGCGACCGGGACGCGTACTTCCCGCTCGACCACCCGCGCATGCTGGCGGCCGCGGGCGACGCCGAACTCTGGGTGGAGCGGGGGATGGGCCACGCCGAGAACGCGGCCGA
This sequence comes from Streptomyces sp. NRRL B-24572, assembly GCF_002156145.1. Taxonomy (NCBI): domain Bacteria; kingdom Bacillati; phylum Actinomycetota; class Actinomycetes; order Kitasatosporales; family Streptomycetaceae; genus Streptomyces; species Streptomyces sp. NRRL B-24572. Next base: position 2,820 of record NZ_MWIG01000220.1, read on the forward strand.
GGGGGAGCTGCTCGCCCGGCTCGGGGACTGGCTCACGCGCGCATAGCCCATGATGGGGGGCGGCGCGCACACGAATGAAGGGAGCGCCGCTATGGCAGCGGGAACCATCCGCTACTGGGCCGCGGCCAAGGCCGCCGCCGGTGTCGCCGAGGAGCCGTACACCGCCGGGACCCTGGCCGAGGCCCTCGACGCGGTCCGCGCGAAGCACCCGGGCGAGCTCGTCCAGGTCCTCAAGCGGTGCTCGTTCCTGGTCGACGGGGACCCCGTCGGGACCCGGAGCCATGAGACGGTACGGCTTGCCGAGGGCGGCACGGTCGAGGTGCTCCCCCCGTTCGCAGGAGGGTGAACCCCAGAGCATGAGCAACGACCAGTACTACGGCGGGCAGCAGTACGACCCGTACGCCGACGCGAACGGGCAGCAGAACCCCGCCGAGGTCACCCAGACGTGGGAGGGCCAGACCTGGGACACCTCGTACCAGCCGGCCGTCTCGTACGACCAGATCCAGGCCGCGCAGGCGGCCCGGGCGGCCCAGGCCGCGCAGACGCCCGTGCCGCAGGAGGCGTACCAGCAGTCGTACGAGCAGTCGTACGAGCAGTCGTACGAGCAGTCGTACGAGCAGCCGTACGAGCAGCAGTACCCGTCGCACGGGGCCCCCGCCGCGTACTACGCGGAGCCCGTGGCCGAGCCCGCCCCGGCGGCCTTCGCCGAGCCCGCGCCGGCCCCTGCTCCCGTGGCCGCTCCCGTGGTCGACGAGGGGCCCGCCTACTCCTCGCCCACCACCTCCGGGAACACCCGCGTCACCGACGCCCAGCGCGCCCGCGCCGAGGGCCGGTCGCCGATCATCGAGCCCGGCATGCAGCCCGCGGCCCTCACCGCCGTCCTCGGCCTGCTCCTCGCGGGCGGAGCCGCCCTCGGCTCGTACGGGCTGCTCGTCCCGCTCGTCCTGCTCCAGGGCCTCACCGCCGCCGGCTGGTTCCGGCTCAACGGCATGTGGCCCGCCCGGCAGGGCATCGCCCTCGCCTTCCTCGGCGGCCTCGTCGCCGACGCCGCCCTCCTCGCCACCGGCCGGGAGCACGCGGCCGCCGCGATCCTGGGCACGCTCGGCGTCTGGGTGCTGCTCTGCCTCGTCCTCCAGCTGCGCAGCCACGCCGACCCCGACGAGCGCATGTACGGCCTGATGGCCACCATCGCCTCCGCCGCCCTGACCGTCGTCGCCACCGGGCACCTCGGCGCCGCCCCGGACGCGGTGGTCGTCGGCGGGATCGCGGTCGCCGCGGCCGTCCTCGCCCGGGCGCTGCCGCTGCCGGGACCGGTCTCCCTGGTCGTCGCCCTGCTCGCCTCGGCGGGCGCCGGGATCGCGGCCGGCGGCCTCACCGACCTGGGCACCTCCGGGGCGCTGCTCGGCCTCGGCGTCGGGGTCTGCGCGCTGATCGGCCTGCGGGCCGCCAGCTACGACTACCCGTCGCGGTTCGTCCACATGACCGCGGGCGTCGCGCTGCCGCTCACCGCCGCCGCGCCCGCCGTCTATCTGCTGGGCCGCGCCCTGGTCTGACCTGCGGTCCTTGCCGCCGTCCGTGCGGGCATCCGTTCGGACACGGGAACCAACCGGCCCTCCGACACGTCGATCTTCGTGTCGGGGGGCCGGAACTTTTCACGGGAACCGTTACAGGAACCACTACGGGGGGACGCTCAGCCCATGCGAGCACTGCGGATTCTGTTGATCGTGGCCGTCGTGCTGGGCGGGGCCCTCGTCGGGATCGACCGGCTGGCCGTGTCGTACGCGGAGTCGGAGGCGTCGAGCCGGGTGAAGCTCTCCGCCTCGACGAGCGACTCGATCGAGGTCGACATCAAGGGCTTCCCGTTCCTCACCCAGGTCGCGGACAAGCGGTTCGACGAGGTCGACGTGAAGGCGACCGGCGTGCGGGCGACGGCGGGCGACAAGGACGTCCGGGTCGGCGAGCTGACCGCGACCCTGCGGGACGTGACCGTGACCGGCGACTGGGCGGGCGCGAAGGCGGGCTCGGCGAGCGGCACGGCCCTCATCTCGTACGCGGACCTCACCGCCGCCTCCGACCGGGAGGCCACCGTCGCCTACGGGGGGAACGGCAAGGTGAAGGTCACCGGCAGCGTGAAGGTCCTGGGCCGCAGTCTGACCCGTTCGGTCATCTCCACGGTCACCGTCGTGAACGGCGACACCATCAAGGTCCGCGCCGACGAGGTGCCGGGCGCCGGCATCCCGGGCGTGGAGGAGCTGGTCCGTGCGCGCACCGACTTCGAGCGCCCGCTCGGCATGATCGCCGGGATGAAGGTGGAGAAGGTCGAGCCCCGCCCGGACGGCCTGGCGGTCATCGTGACCGGCAAGGACGTCGTCCTGGCGGGCTGACGGGGCCCTTTGATCACATGGTGAGACGCGGCCGTCCGATCCGCAGAAAGAGAAGCGGACACCGTGGTGCGGAGGCGTCCGGAGCCGACGTGAGCCCTGATCGCGTCTCGCATCTCAGACGATCGCGTCTCAAAATACGACACACCGGTGACACGGCCGCCTGTCCGTCCCTACGATCGAGGGCATGAAGCGACAGGCGGATCTCACGAAGCGGCGGGCAGTAGACCTGTGCCGCGTCGCCGCCATGCTCTGTCGCTCAGTCTGAGCGGGACGCCGACTCCCGTATCCCCCAGGCCCGTTGACTGACGTCGGGGCCGCCCCGTGCAGAGCCGTACGCCCGTCCGTATGTCCATATGCCCGTATGTCCGTACGTCACGCGATGACGCGTACCGCAGCACACACCCGCACCACCGCAGCACACCCCCGCACACTGCCCCGGAGGAGAACAGCATGGCTCGCAGCGACGTCCTGGTCGACGCGGACTGGGTCGAGGCCAACCTCGACAACCCGCAGGTAGCCGTCGTCGAGGTCGACGAGGACACCTCGGCCTACGAGAAGAACCACATCCGCAACGCCATCCGCATCGACTGGACCAAGGACCTGCAGGACCCGGTCCGCCGCGACTTCATCGACCAGGAGGGCTTCGAGAAGCTCCTCTCGGCCAAGGGCATCGCGAACGACACCACGGTCGTCCTCTACGGCGGCAACAACAACTGGTTCGCCTCCTACGCCTACTGGTACTTCAAGCTCTACGGCCACCAGGACGTCAAGCTCCTCGACGGCGGCCGCAAGAAGTGGGAGCTCGACTCCCGCGACCTCGTCGCCGAGGTGCCGGCCCGCCCGGCCACCGAGTACAAGGCCAAGGCCCAGGACGCCTCGATCCGCGCCTTCCGCGACGACGTCGTGGCCGCGATCGGCGCCCAGAACCTGGTCGACGTCCGCTCGCCCGACGAGTTCTCCGGCAAGCTGCTCGCCCCGGCGCACCTCCCGCAGGAGCAGTCGCAGCGCCCCGGCCACGTGCCGAGCGCCCGCAACATCCCGTGGTCGAAGAACGCCAACGACGACGGCACCTTCAAGTCGGACGACGAGCTCAAGGCCCTCTACGAGGCCGAGCAGGTCGACCTGGCGAAGGACACCATCGCCTACTGCCGCATCGGCGAGCGCTCCGCGCTGACCTGGTTCGTCCTGCACGAGCTGCTCGAGGTCCCGAACGTCAAGAACTACGACGGCTCCTGGACCGAGTACGGCTCCCTCGTCGGCGTGCCGATCGAGCTCGGCGCCAACAAGTAACCCCCACTTCTTCTTCAGGACAGGACAGCGAACATGTGTGGAGCTCAGGTCGGCGGCCCCGACGTCAGCACGCTCAAGCCCGGTGAGACGGCCATCCAGGGCCAGGTGACCAAGGACGGCGAGCCCGTCACCGGTTACGTGCGCCTCCTCGACGGCTCCGGCGAGTTCACCGCCGAGGTCCCGACCTCGGCCACCGGCCAGTTCCGCTTCTACGCGGCGACCGGCGAGTGGACCCTGCGCGCCCTGGTTCCGGGCGCCCAGGCCGACCGCAAGGTCGTCGTCACCGAGACGGGCAGCCTGACGGACGTCGCCATCGCGGTGTGACGCCACGCCAATGAACGGCCGGAGGGCCGTGCCTCCTGGGGGGTTGGACGCCTATTCCAGGACCTGAGGCACGGCCCTCCGGTCCTTTTCTCTTCGTGCCTCTCGCACCGCTCGGAGCCGGGGCGCCTCACCGGCTTCGAGGCGCTGCGTCGGCCTCCGGCCGCCGTCGGTGACGGGCGGCGCGTCCGGTCGTACGCTGAAGGTGTGTACGCGCGACGTCGGCACGTCTACTTCTGGATGATGGGCGCCTGTCTGGCCCTGTTCGTGGGCGCCTGGGCCGTCGTGCGGCTGTTCTCGATGCCGGTTGCCATCGGCATGTGCGTCGTCGCCATGGTCATCCCCCCGGTCGCCGCGATGATCGCGAACCGCCGCGGCCCGGAGGACCGCTGGTGGGACGATCCCTCGGGCGATCCGAAGTCGGACGAGTGGTGGGACGAGCTGGACGGCAAGAAGCGCCGCGAGCCGTAAGGGTGCGGGTGCGCCTGGAGTAGCCGGACGGAGTCCGGCTCAGCAGTCCGAAGCCCGGGAGGCCCCCTGGGGCCGAGCGGTGCGAGGGGCGCGTCGGGGATCAGTACACGAGGGCCTGGGTCTCGTCGGACATCGCCTCCTGGACGAAGACCTGTGCGCCGGCGATGCGGACGCCGTCCAGGACGTCCTTCTCCGTGATCTCGCGGCGTGCCGCGCACTGCGTGCAGAGCGTGACGCGGCCGGCCGCCAGGATCGAGTCGATCAGGTCCGGCAGCGGCGCGGCGTGCGGGAGCTCGAACTCCGCCGCGCGGCCGGGGAGGGCGAACCAGGAGGACTCGCCGGTCAGCCAGAGCGAGACCTCGACGCCGCTGGCGACGGCGACGGCGGCCACCGTGAAGGCCTGGGAGCAGCGTTCGGGGGCGTCGGCCCCTGCGGTCACCTTGATCACGAGCTTCTTCGCCATATGCCGAACTGTAATGCGCGGCACTGCAACCTCATGCGTCCCTCACGTGTCAGCTGTGTGCGCGGGTGACGGAATCCGCGCTTCAGGTCTCGTGGGGGGACTCTTGAGTATCGAAGAAAGTGTCCAAAATACGGATACAACATCGCCGCCCGAGCCGGAGACGGCGACGGAACCCGCGCCTCCGGTCCAGCGGCCGCGCCGCCGCGTCCTCCGTACCGTCGGGCTGATCACCGTCGCCGCCGTCATCGGCCTCGTCGGCGGCACCGCCGTCGGCTACGGCATCCAGGCCGACCGCGAACCGACCGCACTCCCGCCGCTGAACCAGCCGGGCCTCGCCTACCCGTCGAAGCCGCTGCCGAAGGGCCAGGAGCCGGAGCCGCTGTCGGCGAAGGAGGACCGGCAGGCGAAGGCGCAGGGCGACCTGCGGAAGCTGCTGGTGCCGAAGCCGGCGGGAGCGAAGAAGGACGAGTTCGGCGACCGCGACGGCTGGATGTCGGTGAACGGGTACGCCTCGGACTTCAACGAGCCCGGCACGGCACTCGGCTACCAGCTGGACCTGGACATCCGGCGGGTCGCGGTGACGTCCTGGGCGTCGGGCGAGCACAGGCGGACCGAGGTCCGGCTCGTCCAGTACCGCCCCGGCGACTCCCTCGGCTCGCAGGAGCACGTCGAGGACCAGCAGGACTACATGCCGCAGAAGAAGTACGCCCGGAGCGAGGGCAAGCCCCTCAAGGGTTCGGCCAACGGCCGGTACTACGTCTTCCCCGTGCACCAGCAGGCCGGCTACCTGGACTTCTACGAGGCCAGGGCCTACTTCCACCGCGGTGACATCGCGGTGGAGATCTTCATCTACGACACGAAGAAGATCTCCGAGAAGGAGATCCGTTCGCTGGCCGAGCGACAGCTGGGGCGCCTGTGAGTGAGGACCGGAACGACGTGACCGAGCCCGTGACCGAGCCCGTGACCGAGCAGCCGACCGTGAAGAAGAGGGGTGCCGGGCGGATCCTGCTCAGGGTCGTCCTTCCCTCCGTGGTCGTCCTCGGCCTGATAGGCGGTGGCGTCACGTACACCGCCGTCACCGTCTCCTCCGCCGACCGCACCGCGCCGACGCAGCTGTGGGGCGCGTCGGACGAGAAGAAGCAGGACGAGGACCCGGCCGCCGCCCTGGCGCGCGGCAAGGCCGGCACGCCGTTGAGCAAGCTGCTGCTGCCGCTGCCGGAGGGGTACGAGTTCGGCCCCGACGAGGAGCTGTACGGGAACGACGGCGAGCTCGGCGCCGCGGAGGCCACCGCGCAGATGAAGCGGGCGGGCGAGGGGCTGTCCGGGAAGAAGCGCCGCGCGTTCGAGAAGGACGTCGACAAGCTCGGCATCCAGGGCATCGGAGTCCGCTCCTTCGCCGACCTGAACAGCGACGTCGTCGTCACCTTCGAGCTCGCGAGCATGAAGGACAAGAGGCAGATCAAGAACAGCTACCGGCTCCGCAAGGAGGTCATGGACGCCCTGGAGTTCCCGAAGGGACCCAAGGTGAAGGACCACAGGAACGCGGTCTGCTACATGGCGCCCGTGGACGACTCCCTCGACAAGAAGGAGCGGGCCGCTGCGCTGGACGAGATGATCTGCCTCGCCTACGACTCCGAGGTCTTCGTCACCATGACGGCGGCGGGCGCCAAGCCGTTCGACAAGGCGGCCGTGGCGAAGCTGCTGACCCAGCAGCTCGACCACATCGCATCCCCGGGGGAGTACGTATGACCGAGCAGATCCAGACCGAGACGGTGCAGGCCGAGGCGGTGCAGGCCGAGGCGGTGCAGACCGAGACGCCGATCCCGGCGCAGGCCGGGCCCGTACCCGTCCTCCCCGTCCCGGAGCAGCCCGCGAAGCCCAAGAAGTCCCGGAAGCCGCTGCTCTGGGGCATCGCCCGCTGGACCGCCGCCGTGCTCGTCTGCGGTGGGGTCGGGACCGGTACGGCCATGGGGATCACCGCCATGGACCGCACCGACGTGCCGGGGCTCGCGACCGAGTCCGACGGGCGCTGGGAGTACCCGAAGCTCGCCCTTCCGGCGCTGCCCGAGGGGGCCCTGCGTCCGTACACCGACGGCAACGACGGCGAGATCCACCACGCCGACCTGCGGAAACTCCTGCTGCCCGCGCCGGCGGGCGCCACGGTCGACCCGAAGCTGAACGGCGGCTGGGTCGGGCTCGACTCCTACCTGGCGCTGCTGAAGGAGAAGGACCGGGGCCCGGTGAAGCAGTACCTGGCCGACTCCGCGCTCCGGCACGTCGCCGCCGGCGGCTGGACCACGCCGGACGGCACGACCACCCGGATCCACCTGCTGCGGTTCTCGTCGGTGGCGTTCTCGGAGGCGTTCAAGGACGAGGTCACGCGCGAGGTGTCCGAGGGCGGCCGGCTGCCCGTCGGGGTCGAGTCGGCGGAGATCGACACGGCCACCCAGGGCGTGGACGTGCCGTACCTCTCCGTCTACTCCTACCAGGAGGACAAGCCGTACGGCCCCGAGCAGACCCGCTGGGCCTACGTCCAGGCCGGGGACACCTTCGCGGTGGTCACCCAGACGCGGAAGGGCGGGGCGCTGACCGTCCCGTTCCAGCAGACGGTCGCGCTCCAGGCGCAGCTGCTCGGCTGATCGTCCGCTAGACCCACCTCACAGGGTGGGCCGGACCCCCGCCCACTAAGCTGGGGTCCGGCCCGTTCCGCCTTCACCGCTCAGTCGAGGAGCACCCCATGATCGCTTTCTTCGAAACCCTCCTGGTCCTGGTCGCCGTCGGCGTGATCGCCTTCGCCGGTCTGACCGTGAAGAAGCTGTACCAGGGCCAGCGGTAACCACTTCTAGAGAACGCCAGAGCTACTCATGATCGAGATCCCGTCCGACCTCAACCCGGACCTCGTCCCCCTCGCGTTCCTGCTCGGTACGTGGGAGGGCGCGGGCGTGTCCGACTTCCCCGGCGCCGAGAAGTGCAACTTCGGCCAGTCCGTGACGTTCAGCCACGACGGCCGGGACTTCCTCGAGTACCAGTCCCACACGTGGGTCCTGGACAACGACGGCAACAAGGTCCGTCCGCTGGAGAGCGAGAGCGGCTACTGGCGGATCGACAAGGACCGCAAGGTCGAGGTCGTCATGGTCCGTGACCAGGGCGTCGTCGAGATCTGGTACGGCGAGCTCGCCGACCAGAAGCCGCAGATCGACCTGGCGACGGACGCCGTCGCCCGCACCGCGGCCTCGGGTCCGTACAGCGGTGGCAAGCGGCTCTACGGCTACGTCAAGAGCGACCTGATGTGGGTCGGCGAGAAGGCGACCCCCGAGGTCCCGCTCCGCCCGTACATGTCGGCGCACCTGAAGAAGGTCGTGACGCCGGAGGAGGTCGCGGAGATGGCCCGCAACCTGCCCGACATGCCGGACGACGGCATCGCCTTCTTCCGCTAGACACATGGGTGGCGCGCCGCGTCCTCCTACACTGGGGGACGTGGTGAGCACCGACTGGAAGAGCGACCTGCGGCAGCGCGGCTATCGGCTGACGCCGCAGCGCCAGCTTGTCCTGGAGGCCGTGGACCGGCTGGAGCACGCGACCCCGGACGACATCCTCGTCGAGGTCCGCAGGACGGCCTCCGGGGTGAACATCTCCACCGTGTACCGGACCCTGGAGCTCCTCGAGGAGCTCGGGCTCGTCTCCCACGCGCATCTGGGGCACGGGGCGCCGACCTATCACCTCGCCGACCGGCACCACCATCTGCACCTGGTCTGCCGGGACTGCTCCGAGGTGATCGAGGCGGACGTCGAGGTGGCGGCCGAGTTCACGGGGAAGCTCCGTGAGACCTTCGGGTTCGAGACGGACATGAAGCACTTCGCGATCTTCGGCCGGTGCCGGGACTGCTCGAACAAAGACGCTGCCGCCGAGTCGTAGGCTCTTCTGTATGAAGAGCCCTCTGTTGTTCCTGCCCGGCGCCGTCCCCGCCGAAGGCCGCGACGAAGGCGTCGCCGCGCACTACGGCGATCTCTTCCGCGAGCAGCGTGCCCTCTCCGAGGGCAGCGGTTTCGTCGACCTCTCGCACCGGGGCGTCGTCGCCGTCTCCGGTGACGACCGGCTGAGCTGGCTGCACCTGCTCGTCACCCAGCACATGACGGAGCTGCCGCCCGGGCAGGCCACCGAGGCGCTGATCCTCTCCGCGAACGGGCACATCGAGCACGCCCTGTACCTCGTCGACGACGGCGAGACGGTGTGGGCGCACGTCGAGCCGGGGACGCAGGCCGAGCTCATCGCGTATCTGGAGGCGATGAAGTTCTTCTACCGGGTCGAGGTCGCCGACCGGACCGAGGACTTCGCCGTCGTCCACCTTCCGGCCGGTTCCATCGCCGAGGTGCCCGCGGGGGTCGTCGTACGGGAGACCCCGCACGGCCGCGATCTGTTCCTGCCCCGCGCCGACCTGGAGTCCTTCGCGTCCTCGCACGGGCCGGCCGCCGGGATCCTCGCGTACGAGGCGCTGCGGGTCGAGGCGCACCGGCCGCGGCTCGGCTTCGAGACCGACCACCGGACCATCCCGCACGAGGTCGGCCTCATCGGCAGCGCCGTCCACCTCCAGAAGGGCTGCTACCGGGGGCAGGAGACCGTCGCCCGGGTGCAGAACCTGGGGAAGCCGCCGCGCCGCCTGGTCTTCCTGCACCTGGACGGCAGCGAGGTCCTGCTGCCCGGCCACGGCACCCCGGTCCGGCTCGCCGCGGACGGCGAGGAGGGCCGGCAGCTCGGTTTCGTGACGACCGCCGTCCGCCACCACGAGCTCGGGCCGATCGCCCTCGCCCTGGTCAAGCGGAACGTGCCGGTGGACGCCCCGCTGGTCGCCGGCACGACGGCCGCCGCGCAGGAAGTGGTCGTCGAGCCCTGAGAGCCCCTGGGCTCAGACCTCGATCAGTACCGTGAACGGGCCGTTGTTCGTGAGGGAGACGCTCATCTTCGCTCCGAAGCGGCCCGTCTCCACGTGCGCGCCGAGGGCGCGCAGCTGGGCGACGACCTCGTCGACGAGGGGTTCGGCGACCGGGCCCGGGGCGGCGGCGTTCCAGGTGGGGCGGCGGCCCTTGCGGGCGTCTCCGTAGAGGGTGAACTGGGAGATGACGAGCAGCGGCGCGTTCACGTCGGAGCACGACTTCTCGTCGTCCAGTACCCGGACGGACCAGAGCTTTCTGGCCAATTGGGCGGCCTTCTCCGGGGTGTCGTCATGGGTCACCCCGACCAGGACGCACAGCCCCTCGCCGGTGATCTCACCGACGGTCTCCCCTGCGACGACGACACTCGCGCCGTCGACCCTCTGCACCACTGCTCGCATGCGCACCAACCTACCGAGCGGGTGGCGGGCCGAAGGACGAGGGGCCGAACGGGTGCAGAGCGCCTGCACGTGCACGGGGAGGAGTGGCACCATGCGTGTCAGGCGGTGCGGCCGACCGCACCGGTCGAGGGGACGATTCTCATGAGTGCACCTGGCACCGGGCCGACGCCGTCCGGCCCCGTACCGCTGATCCGAGTCGGTGGTTCTTCCATGACGCGCCCACCCGTGCAGCGGACCGCCGAGCCCGAGTCGACGGACCGTACGCAGACCGGCGACCGCACGCGGCCCGACCTCGGTGCCCTGCGGTTGCCCGAGCTGCGCGCGCTGCGCCGGGACGCGCAGAGCGACGAGGCAGACCTGAGCTACGTGCGCCGGATGCTCCAGGGCCGGATCGACATCCTGCGGGCCGAGCTGGCGCGCCGGACCGACCCGGAGGCCCCGGTCCTCGACCGGCTCTCCGAGATCCTCGCCGACGTGCCCTCGCGGCACCGCAGTTCGGCGCGGCACGTGACGCTGTCGACGCCGCGCGGCGAGGAGTACCGGCGGCTCGCGAGCGAGATGCTGTCGGAGGTGGAGCTGTCGGACCTGACGGCCCGGACCGATGACGAGCTGCACGCGGCGATGGGCCGGCTCGCGGGGTACGAGCAGCAGGTCTCGCGGCGCCGGCAGGACCTCCAGCGGACCGCCGACGACTGCAGCGCGGAGATCGCCCGCCGGTACCGGGAGGGCGAGGCGCAGGTCGACGACCTGCTGGCCTGACCGGCGTACGGGAAAGGCCGGGAGCCCGTGCCGGGCCGGCCCGGAAACCCGCTGCGGGGCCGGTCCGGAAACTCGCGTGCGGGGCCGGCCCGGCCGTGCGTAGGGTCGGAGGATGACCTTCGATGTGCGCGCCGTCACCGAATCCGAGTTCCGTGAGTGGCAGCGGGCGCTGCGCACCGGGTTCCTCAAGGCCCCGGTCGTCTCCGACGAGGAGTTCGCCGACCGGCTGGCGCACGCGGATCTCGCGCGGACGCTCGGCGTCTTCGACCGGGACCGGATCGTCGGCACCTTCCGGTCCTTCCGGCAGGAGGTCAGCACGGTCGGCGGGGGCGGTCTCACCGCCGACGCGATCACCCAGGTCACGGTCGCGCCGACGCACCGTAGGCGGGGCCTGCTGAGCCGGATGATGTCCGTCGACCTCGCCGCCGCGAAGGAGCGGGGCGACGCGATCGCGACGCTGATCGCCGCCGAGTACCCGATCTACGGGCGGTACGGCTTCGGTCCGGTGAGCTGGATCGCCGAGTGGAGCGTGGACGTGCGCCGGGCGGGTCTCGACCCGCGCCGCTCGGGCCGCCCGGAGGACGGCGGCCGGATCGATCTGACGGACGCCGACGAGATCCGGAAGACCGGCCCCGAGCTGTACCGCCGGCTCGCGGCCGTACGGGCCGGGGTCACGAACCGCAGCAAGCGCGACTGGGACCGCGGCACCGGGCTCGGCCACCAGAGCGCGCCGTGGCGGGAGCCGTACTACGCGATCTACCGGTCGGCGTCCGGCGAGGTCGAGGGGTACGCCGCGTACACCGCCGACGACAAGTGGGACGACGCGAAGACGCCGCTGAACACGGCGAGCGTACGGGACCTCGTCGCCGTCACCCCGGCCGCCGAGCGCGCCCTGTGGCACTACCTCTGCTCGATCGACTGGATCGCCACGGTCCGCTCCGGCCACCGGGCGCCCGACGACCTGCTGCCGCTGCTGCTGCCCGACCCCCGCGCGGCGAAGATGGTGACGTACGCGGACATGCTGTGGGTGCGGGTCCTGGACGTGCCCCGGGTCCTGGAGGGCCGGACGTATCCGGTGGAGGACGGCCTCGTCCTGGAGGTGCGGGACGCCGACGGGTTGGCCGGCGGGCGCTTCCGGCTCGACGCCTCCCCGGCGGGCGCGGCCTGTGTCCGTACCTCCGAGCCGGCCGATCTCGCCTTCGACGTCGCCGAGTCGGGCACGCTCGCGTTCGGTGACGAGTCGGCGGTACGGCTGTCCCGGCTCGGGCGCGTCGAGGAGCTGACGCCCGGTGCGGCGGCCCGCGCCGACCTGCTGTTCCGTACCCCGCTCCGGCCGTTCTCGCCCGACATCTTCTGAGCCCGCCGCGCGTTACTAGGATGAACGTGCGAGGTGCGAGGTGCGAAGGCGGGAGCTCATGGCGGACGACGGCGGCCGGGACGCCGTGGAGGCGGAGTACGTGAAGGCCGAGTACCCGACCGGGCTGCGCGAGAAGAAGAAGGCGCGCACCCGGCAGGCCCTGTCGGACGCCGCCATCGCGCTCTTCATGGAGAAGGGTTTCGACGGGGTCTCCGTCGCGGAGGTGGCCGCCGCCGCCGAGGTCTCCAAGCCGACCCTGTTCCGGTACTTCCCGGCCAAGGAGGACCTGGTCCTGCACCGGTTCGCCGATCACGAGGGCGAGTCCGCGCGCGTGGTGGAGGCCGGGCGGGTCTACGGCACGGCGCCGCTCGACGCGCTGTACGAGCACCTGCTCGAAGGGCTCGAGCGGCGCGATCCGGTCACCGGGCTCTGCGACGTGCCGGCGGTCCTCGCGTACCACCGGCTCCTGTACGGGACGCCGGCCCTGCTCGCCGCGATCCACGGCTACCAGCAGCGCTCGGAGGAGGTCCTCGCGAAGGCGCTGGGCGGCGATCCGCTGGTGGCGCGGCTCGCGGCGGGGCAGATCGTGGCCGTGCTGCGGGTCCTGGCGAACGAGAACGTGGCGCGGCTGACGGCCGGCGATCCGATCGAGGAAGTGGGGCGGGACGCGGTGACGGCGGCGGGGGAGGCGTTCCGGTCGCTGCGGCAGGGGCTGCCGTACTGAACCCCAGTTATCGATATCAAGTAAAAAATGTAACCCGGTAACGTTTTCCGCTAGGCTTGTCGGAATGACGTCACTGGACCTTGAGCTCGCCCGCGAACGCTCCCACCACGACGCCTGCCGCGCCGCCCTGATCCGCATGACCGAGGACGTCGCCGAGCAGGTCGTCATCGGCGAGGACGTCGCCGCCTCCGGCGCCGACGCAGAGGCGCTCGGCTACCACCTGCGCAGCCGCGCCAAGGAGATGGGCGAGATGCCGCCCGGGCCGCTGTTCTTCGGGCGCCTCGACCGCGAGGACGGTCAGATCCACCACATCGGCCGCCGCCGGATCGCCGAGCACCCGGCCTCCCCGCCGCTCGTCGTCGACTGGCGCGCGCCCGTCTCCCGCGCCTACTACCAGGCCGGCGCCCATGACCCGCAGGGCGTCCTGCGGCGTCGCCGCTTCGGCTGGGCCCCGCACAGCAGGGGCGCCACCGAGGACCTCACCGCGCTGGAGGACGAGCGCCTCGCGGACGGCGGCGCCACGGGGACGGTCAGCGCCCTCGTCACCGGGGAGATCGAGCGCCCCCGGGTCGGCCCCATGCGGGACATCGCCGCCACCATCCAGCCCGAACAGGACGACCTCGTACGCTCCGAGCCCGCCGCCTCCCTGTGCGTGCAGGGCGCCCCCGGCACCGGCAAGACCGCGGTGGGCCTGCACCGGGCCGCGTACCTCCTCTACACGCATCCGCAGCGGATCCGGCGCTCCGGCCTCCTCGTCCTCGGCCCCCACCGCGCCTTCCTCTCGTACATCTCCGAGGTGCTGCCCTCGCTCGGCGAGACCGGCATCCGGCAGGCCACCCTCGACGAGGAGATCGCCCGCCACCCCGTCCGGGCCGAGGACGGCGAGGCGGCGGCCAGGGTCAAGCACGACGCCCGGATGGCGGGGGTGCTGCACCGCGCGCTGTACGGCAGGGTCGACCCGGCCCCCGCGGAGGACCTGGCCGTCCCCGACGGCTCGTACCACTGGCGGCTCCCGGCCTCCGACCTCGCGGCGATCGTCGCGGCGGTACGGGAGGAGGCGCCGCCCTACGCGACGGGCCGCGAGCGGGTCCGCGCCCGGGTCGTCCGGGCCCTCCAGCTCCGGGCCGAACGCCGGTGGGGGCCCATGGGCGCGGCCTGGGCGCGGAGGATCGAGCGGGCGCGGGCGGTGACGGCGTTCCTCGACGCGTGCTGGCCGAGGACGAGCCCGGAGGAGGTGCTCGCGGAGGTCCTGACGGAGCCGACGGCCTTCGGGCCCTCCGGCCCCGCGCTGGGCGAGGCCGCGCTGGGCGATCCCGCGTTGAGTGAGGCCGCGCTGAGCGAGGCCGAGTGCGCGGCGATCCGCTGGGCGCGGCCGCCCCGCTCGTACCGCTCGGCGCGCTGGACCGCCGCCGACCTCGTCCTCCTCGACGAGCTCGCGGGCCTGATCGAGCGCCCCGAGAGCTACGGGCACGTCGTCGTCGACGAGGCCCAGGACCTCTCGCCCATGCAGTGCCGGGCCATCGCCCGCCGCACCGAGTTCGGTTCGCTCACCGTCCTCGGGGACCTCGCCCAGGGCACCACCCCGTGGGCGGCCCGCGACTGGGAGGAGCAGCTGGCCCACCTGGGCAAGGCCGGGACGCCCGTCGTGCCGCTGACCCTCGGCTACCGGGTGCCGGCGGCGATCGTCGACCTCGCCAACCGGCTCCTGCCGCAGCTCGGCGCCGACGTGCCCGCGGGGCGTTCGGTGCGCCGGGACGGCGAGGTGACGGTCCATCGGACGACGGACCTGACGGCCGGGGTACGGGAGGCGGTGCGGGCGGCGCTCGCGGCGGAGGGCTCGGTGGGGGTGATCACGGCCGACGGGCTGGTGGAGGTGGTGACGGAGGCGGTTCGTGACCGCTCCGGAGACGGGCGGGTGACGGTGCTGCCCGCGAGCGTCGTCAAGGGTCTGGAGTTCGACCACGTCGTGGTCGTCGAGCCGGGCGCGATCGTGGCGGCCGAGGAGCGCGGCGCGAACCGGCTGTACGTGGTCCTCACCCGGGCCGTTTCGCGCCTCGCGCTCGTGCACGAGGGGGAGCTGCCGGAGTGTCTCCGTACGGCGTGGTGAGTTCGGCGCCTGTCCGGGCGGCCGTGCGCTCGGACACGCCGAGTTCGGCGGCGAGTTCGGCGGCGGTGACCCGCCGCCGGGTCGTCCGGAGGGAGAGCGGGGCGGCGACGAGTCGGCCGGCTCTCATGCCGCCATCGTCATCTTCCGGGGCTCGGTGGAGGCGGCGGGGCGACGCAGGACGGTGAGGGCGACGGCCAGGGCGAGGAGGAGGAGCCCGGTGCCGACGCCGAAGGCGAGGTGGTAACCGCCGGTCAGCGCTTCGGCGTCGGGACGGCCCGCCTTCGTGAGGGACTCGGTGCGGGCGGCGGCCAGGGTGGAGAGGACCGCGACGCCGAGGGCCATGCCGATCTGCTGGGTGGTGTTGAAGAGCCCGGAGGCGAGGCCCGCGTCCGCCTCCTCCGCGCCGGACATGGCGAGCGCGGTGAGGGAGGGCAGCGCGAGGCCGAAGCCGGCGGCGAGCAGCATCACGGGGAGCAGGTCGGTGGCGTACGAGGCGTGGACGGGGACGCGGGCCAGCAGGCCGAGGACGCCGACGAGCAGGACGAGGCCGGTGAGCAGGACGTTCCGCTCGCCGAAGCGGGCGATGAGGGGGGCCGAGACGCCGAGGGAGACGGCGCCGATGATCAGCGCGGCGGGCAGCATCGCGAAGCCGGTCTCGGCGGCTCCGTACCCGAGGACCTTCTGCAGGTAGAGGGCGACGAGGACCTGGAAGGAGAAGAGCGCGGCGACCATCAGCATCTGGACGGCGTTCGCCCCGGCGACGGCGCGGGAGCGGAGGATCCGCGGTGGCATGAGGGGGTGCGCGGCCTTCGCCTGGCGGAGCAGGAAGCCGGCGAGGAGGGCGAGCGCGAGGGCCCCGAAGCCGAGGGTGTGCGCCGAACCGGCCCCGTACTCCTCGATCTTGACGACGGCGTAGATCCCGGCCATGAGCCCGGAGGTCACGAGCAGCGCGCCGATGACGTCGGCACCGGCCCTCAGGCCCAGTCGCTGGTCGGCGGGGAGGGCGCGGAGGGCGACGAGGAGGGTGGCGACGCCGATGGGCAGGTTGATGAAGAAGATCCNNGGGAGGCGCCGGCGGCGCCGGTGAAGCTGAACACGGCGATGGCGCGGGCGCGTTCGCGGGGTGCGGTGAAGAGGGTGACGAGGATGCCGAGGCCGACGGCGGAGGCCATCGCGCTGCCGACGCCCTGGAGGAAGCGGGCGGCGATGAGGACGGCGGGGGAGGCGGCGACGCCGGCGAGGAGG
>NZ_MWIG01000221.1:0-6310 GCF_002156145.1 Streptomyces sp. NRRL B-24572
TCATCGGCGACGGCGGCTCGGTGGGCCGGGCCGTCTTCGAGCCGCCGTCGCCGATGAGCAGGTCCAGCCTGCCCTTGCCGTCCTCGAAGGGACGCGTCTCGTCCGCCGAGTCGAAGCTCTTTCGTACGATGCCGACCATCGTGCACTCCCGGCGATGGGAAGAATCCGGTGTCCCCGAGTCCGTTTCCAGGCTACGCCGGGGCGGCGGGGCCCACCGCGCGCGGCGGGTGGCTTTTGGTGGATCCCTGCACTTCCGGCACCCCTTTTCTGTGCTCATCCCATAGGGGGCAGATCTACACATAAAGGCCATATAAGGGCACAATGAAGACGCGGCACGATGCCGCAAGCGCGGTCAGACGTGCAGAGCGCCAGAAGGAGGCGAGTCGTATGGCCGACGTCTCTCACCGTCCCGGTGACATCACGGGGCACCCCGATGCGTCGGAGATGCGGGACCGCTACGCCCGCATGCTGCAGACCCGAGGTGTCGCGGCGGTCGAGGAACTCGTGATCCTCGCAGGAGTCTGGACGGCGATCTCCGCCTACACGGTCCACTTCTCCGCCGCTGCGCCGACACTCGCCATCTCCAACCTGGTCGTCGGCATCGCCCTCGCGGTCCTCGGCCTGTGCATGTCGATGGCCCCGGAGAGGTCCCAGGACCTGAACTTCGTCGTGCTGCTCATGGGAGCCTGGCTCATCGTCGCGCCCTGGGTCGTCACCCGGCACCCCAGCACGGGCATGATCCTCAGCAACGTCATCACGGGCGCATGCGTCTGCCTGTTCTCCCTGACGGCCGGCGGACTGCTCATGAGCAAGAGAAGGACGTGACGCGTCGATCCTCTCCCCCGAACGGCGGCACCTCCCCCAAGAGGTACCGCCGTTCACCGTATGCGCGCCGTTCCGCCCAGTGACGGATCGGCGCGTTGGGCCGCCCCGCCTTGTGCAGGATGGCGCAGGACCGCCGCCCGGGACCCCGCCTAGCCTCGCCGCAACAGCACGAACGAGGGGCGGTACCGCCGGTGAACTGGCACATCCACGACTACCGCGAGAGCGATCTCGCCGCCGTCGTCCATCTGATCGACACCACCGCCGAGCTCGGGCAGGAGTCCGTCTTCTCGCTCGCCGAGTGCATCGGCGCCCTCACCACCCGTCAGCCGGCCGTGGTCGCCGTGCACCAGGGCGCCCCCATCGGGGCGGCGCTCGCCTGTGTCTCCGGCGAGCGGGCCTGGGTGATGCGGATCGCGATCTCCTCGGCCTGGCGGGGCCGCGGCCTCGCCAGCGCCCTGCTCGTGGAGCTGGAGCGGCGGCTCGTCGCGGCCCGCGTCGGACGCATCGCGTACGTCCTGCCGGAGGAGGAGCTCCTCGGCGAGGGCCTGCTGAACGCCGGGTACACGCGCCAGCCGGCCGTCGCGTACTTCGAGAAGGTGGAGCCGCTGCACGGCCCCGCCGCCGGCCTCCTCGACGACCTCGGCGGCCGACTCCTTCCGGGCGACCTGTGGGCGAAGGTCGCCGGCATGGAGCGGGAGAAGGACCTGATCGAGCGCCGGGTGGTGCTGCCCCTGGCCGAGCCGGAGCGGGCCACCCGGCACGGGGTGCGGCCGCCGCGCGCGGTCTGCCTCTTCGGCCCGCCCGGCACCGGCAAGACCACGTTCGCGCGGGGCATCGCCTCCCGGCTCGGCTGGCCCTTCGTGGAGATCCTGCCGTCCCGCCTCGCCGACGAGGGGAACCTCGCCGCCGCCCTGCGCTCCGCCTTCACGCGGATCGCCGAGCTGGAGCGGGTCCTGGTCTTCATCGACGAGGTCGAGGAGATCGCCCCGGTCCGCTCGGAGCCCGCCCAGCCCGGCGGCATGCACGGGGTGACGAACGAACTCCTGAAGCTGATACCGGGGTTCCGGGAGCGGGACGAGCGGCTGCTCGTCTGCGCGACCAACTCGATCCGCTCCCTCGACCCGGCGTTCCTGCGCCCCGGCCGCTTCGACTACCTCATCCCCATCGGTACGCCGGACAAGGCGGCGCGGGCGGCTATCTGGTCCCGCTACACCGACGGGCGGCCGGACGTCGACATCGACGAACTGGTCCTCGCGAGCGAGCTGTTCACGCCCGCCGACATCGAGCACGCGGCCCGGATCGCCGCCCAGGCCTCCTTCGAGCGGGACCTCGTCGCGGTCGGCGGGCGCGGCGGCGACGACCCGGCGCCCGGGGCGAGCACGGCGGACTACCTGGAGGCCATCGCCGAGTGCCGGCCGACGGTCACGCCGGAGATGATCGAGCAGTTCGCCGCGGACATCACCGCACACGCCCGCACCTGAGGGTGAACCGCCCCCCGGCCGCGTCCAGTTCGGCCCGGTCGGGGGGCTGGGCGCCGGCCCGGGAGACGGTGACGGCCGCCGCCGCGGCCGCCCTCCGCAGCAGCCTCACGAGGTACTCGGCGCCGAGTCCGTCGAAAGTCTCCCGCCCTGCGAGGGTGTCGAGGACGGCCGACATGAACGAGTCGCCCGCGCCGACCGTGTCGACGACGGTGACCGCCGGCGCCTCCGCGAAGACCGTCTCCCGCCCGGTGAAGGCGAGCGAGCCGTCGGCGCCCCGGGTGACCAGGACGACGGCCGGGCCGAGGCCCAGCCAGCGGGCGGCGACGGACTCGACGGACTCCCCCGGGTACAGCCAGGCCAGGTCCTCGTCGCTCGCCTTCACCACATCGCTCAGCGCGACACAGCGCTCGACGCGGGCGACGGCCTCGTCGTGCTCCCCCATCAGTTCGGGCCGCACGTTGGGGTCGTAGCTGACCGTGGCCCGGTCGCGGAGCCGCTCGACCTCGGCCAGGACGGTGGCCGCGCCGGGAGCGGTGACGGCGGCGATGGAACCGATGTGCACGTGGACGGGCCGGTCCACGTCGTGTTCCCCGGCCTCCAGGGTCCAGGCGATGTCGAAGGTGTACGAGGCCCCGCCCTGCGCGTCGAGCCCGACGACCGCCGACGGGGTGCGTACGGGAACGCCGCCGACCTCCACCCGTACCCCCGCGCCCTTGAGGTGGTCCGCGATCAGCCGCCCGGTCGGGTCGTCGGCGAGCTGGGTGAGCAGGGTGACGTCCCGGCCGAGGCGGGCGAGGCCGTAGGCGACGTTGGCGGGGCTGCCGCCCGGGTGGATCCGTTCGGTGCCGTCGGCGCCGCGCACGATGTCGGCGACGCACTCGCCGATCACCAGGAAGGACATGGGTCAGAGCTCCTTGGCGTAGGTGTCCTGGTAGCCGGCCCGGCCGCCGAAGACGTTGAGGCCGACGTGACCGTCGGTGTAGGTGGCCGCCGGGTCGGTGAGGTCGATGATCCGCTCCCCGTCGAGGAAGACCTGGACACGGGTGCCCTGGTGGACGATCCGCAGATCGTACGTGGCGCCGTGCCGTACGAGGACGGGGACCTTGGCGAGGGCGGCCGCGTCGTCGAAGGAGCCGCCGCGCCGGACGACGAGGCGGACGGCCCGGAGGTCGGGGTCGACGTTGAGGACGTACCCGTCGGCGCCGTCGGCGGAGGCCCGCCAGATCAGGGAGGCGGCGCCCCGGGTGCCGTCGGGGCCGCCGAGCCGGAGCAGGGTGGCGAGTTCGAGGTCGGCGAAGCGGCGGGTGGACATCGCGTCGCTGTCGCGGTCGAAGACCCCGGTGTGCCCGGCGCCGGTGGCCTCCCAGCGCCCGGCGGGGACGGTGGTGAGGGTGCCGAGGTCCGTGCGAAACTCCCCCGCCGGCGGAGGCGGGGGCAGGACGGGGAGGGCATCGGAGAGACGGCAGGTGGAGGCGAGGCGGTGGACGGCGAGTTCGGCGATCCGCACCGTGCCGCCCTCGGCGGTGAAGGCGATCCCGTCGGCGTCGGGGTCGGGCAGGACCAGGCTGGTGACGACGGCCTCGCCCGCGCCGCCGAAGACCTCCACGGAGGAGGAGTCGACGAGGATCCGCAGCCGGACCGTACGACTGCCGTCGGGGGCCCGGACGGCGGCGAGCGGGGCCTCGGTGCGGCCCGCGAAGTACCGGGTGAAGTCGGTGCGTCCGGAGGTGGTGCGGTCGACGAAGAGGCGTTCGCGGACGGTGTCGTAGCCGACGAGGACGGCCTGCCCGTCCTTCGCCCGCAGACGGAAGGCGCAGCTGGTCGCGGCGCCGGTCGGCGGCAGCACGAGCTCGGCCTCCAGGTCGTACGCGGTGCCCGTCAGGCCCGCGCAGGGGTCGGGCGCGCCGGGCCCGGCCGTGAGGTCCCTCCGTACCGTCGTGTCCGTGCGCAGCGAGGCCAGTTCTGCGACGGGCCACTGGCGCAGGACGGGGCCGTCCGGGCCGTCGGCGAGGGTGAGTTCGCGGGGAAGGGAGTGCTGGCCGTTCCACGGACGGGTGGGCGCGCTGAAGGGGTAGTCCCAGTTGGTGGTCCAGCCGAGCCAGACGCGGCGCGCGTCGGGCAGGTCCGCGAAGGTGACGGCCGCGTAGAAGTCGCGGCCGTGGTCGCTGCGCGGGGCCGGACCCGGGGCCTGGTGGGCGGTGAAGGCGGTGCCGTTCCAGTCGCCGGTGAGGCAGCGGGCGGTGGAGCCGTCGGTGGCGCGGACGGCTCCCGTGCTGAAGGTGAGGACCCAGACCGTACGGGCGGGGTCGCCGTCGACGGGGAGCGGAAAGAGGTCGGGGCACTCCCAGACCCCGCCGCCGGCCACCCACTCCCCGTAGCCGAACGAGCTGGTGTGGGACCAGTGGAGGAGGTCGCGGGAGGTGAAGAAGCGCACGTGGTCGCCGCCGGAGACCACCATGACCCACTGGTCGCGGGCCCCGTCCCGGACCACCTTCGGGTCGCGGAAGTCCCAGCCGCCGTCCGGGCCGCCGGGGTTGCCGATCAGTGGCTCGGGGCCGCCGTACGGCTGCCAGGAGCGGCCCCGGTCGGTGCTGTAGGCGGCGCGGACCGCCTGGTTCCCGCCGATCCGGTCCGGGTGGTAGCTCGTGTAGTAGGCGATGAGGCCCGAGCCGCCGCCGAACAGACCGGAGGCGTCGCCTGGATCGGCGACGGCCGAGCCGGACCAGCGGTGGCCGTACTCGTTCCAGTCGAGGGCGGTCGGCAGCGCGCGCCAGTGCAGGAGGTCGGTGGAGACGGCGTGCGCCCAGCGGCCTTCGGCCTGGTGGAAGAGGTGGTACTCCCCGTCGAAGTGCACGAGGCCGTTGGGGTCGCTGCCCGGGCCGGTGCGCGGTGAGTGGTGGACGGCGGGGCGGTACGGCTCGGTGTAGTGGTCGCGCGCGTCGGAGGCGTACACGTCCTGGAAGTACGCGGTGCCGCCGGCCGCGACGAGGCCGACGGTGTCGCCGGAGGCGGCGGCCGGGCTGCGCAGGGCGTCCACCCCGTCCACGGAGGCGCTGAAATCGCCGCCGACGAGGTGGACTTCGATGCGGTACGGAGTTCCCGGGCGGATCGGGCGTACGGACGGCTGCGCGGTGGCGAGGACGGCACGGCTCGTGTGGTCGAGGAGCCGTATCGAGCCGGTCGCGGTGTCCAGGAGGATCTCGTGGCCGCGCACGAGGAGGCCGGCGGCGCTCGCCCCGGCGAGCAGGACGTCGGCGGAGACGACGAGGTCGGGGCCGTCCGGGGCGGGCGCGGTGCGCAGCCCGTCGTGGCCGCGCAG
Source organism: Streptomyces sp. NRRL B-24572 (assembly GCF_002156145.1). Lineage (NCBI taxonomy): Bacteria > Bacillati > Actinomycetota > Actinomycetes > Kitasatosporales > Streptomycetaceae > Streptomyces > Streptomyces sp. NRRL B-24572. The sequence continues at coordinate 5,626 of NZ_MWIG01000221.1, forward strand.
GCCCTTGAGGTCACGGGTCCAGGTGCCGGAGAGGGTGGTGGCGCCGGGGAGTTCGGCGGGCGGTCCGGCGGCGGTGACGTTCTCGAAGGAGACCCGTCCGTTGTAGGCGAGGAGTCCGGGGCGGCCGGAGAGGTGCGGGGCGGGCGCCGGGTCCTCGGTGTCGATGACGGGGGCGTAGCCGTCGGGGCGGAGGAAGTCGCTCTGCCAGTGGACGCGGAGGCGGCGGCCCTCGGCCTCGACGCGCAGGCGGTGGACGGTGCCGGGGGCGATCGGGGTGGAGTGGGTGGCGAGGGTGACGTCGCCGTCCACGCGGTAGAGGCGGAGGCGGCCCAGGTTGGGGTCGGCCTCGACGGCGTAGCCCCGGGTGCCGGCGGCGTCGGCGCGGACGAGGAGGGCGGCGACGGCGTACGGGTCGTGGACGAGGACGTCCGCCTGCACGGAGGTGTCGTACGCCTCCTCGGCGGCGATCGTCCGGATGTTGGCGCCGCCGGGCGCGGCGCCGGTGAGCCCGAGCGGGGTCGGGGTCCAGCTGCCGGTGCTCGTCCAGCCGTCGAGGTCGGTGGTGACGGTCCAGGTCCGGGGCGGTCCGAAGGTGACCGTGCCGCCGTCGGCGAGGAGGCCGACGTGGCCGGCGGTGTGGCGGTGGTCGACGGTGGTGAGGACCTGCTCGCCGTCGACGTGGACG
>NZ_MWIG01000222.1:0-11052 GCF_002156145.1 Streptomyces sp. NRRL B-24572
CACGCGGGCCACGCGCCGACCGGGACGGAGCCCGGGACCACCGCCTGACGTGGCGCCCCGCGCGCCCGGGACCACCACCTGACACGGCCGCCCCGCGCGACCGGGGCCACCGCCTGAGGTTGCCCGCCCCGCGCGCCCGGGGCCGCCGCCTGACGTGGCGCCCCGCGCGCCCGGGGCCACAGCCTGAGGTTGCCCGCCCCGCGCGCCCGGGGCCACCGCCTGAGGTTGCCCGCCCCGCGCGCCCGGGGCCGCCGCCTGACGTGGCGCCCCGCGCGACCGGGGCCACCGCCTGAGGTTGCCCGCCCCGCGCGCCCGGGGCCGCCGCCTGACGTGGCGCCCCGCCTGACCGGGACCAAGTCCGCGCAGACCTCTTGACCCGGCACCCGCGCTGTCCTCAGATGAGGAGGTGCGAGAGCAGCGGCGTGGGCGGAGTGCCGAACACGCCCGCCGCAACCGGGAGTTCGAGGCGTTCGTGGCCGGGGCGGCGGGCCGGCTGCTGCACGCCGCGACGCTGCTCACCGCCGAGACCCGCGCCCGCAACCCGTACGCCCAGGCCCTGCTGACCGCCGCGCTCGCACACACGTACGCGGTGTGGGACCGGCTGCGCGACGAGGACCCGTACGACCTCGCGCGCCGCGACCTCGCCGCCCGCTTCGCGCGCGCCGCCTGGCGGCACCACGGCGGCCAGGGGGGCGGGGTGCTCGCCGTGCTCTCCCCGCAGGAACGGCTCGTCGTCGTCCTGCGGCTGTACGAGGGGGTCGCGGAGGAGCAGGTCGCGGCGCTGCTCGGCCTGTCGGAGGCCCGCGTCCGCGCGGTGTGCGCCCGCTCGGTGGCCACGCTCAGGGCCGCCGCCCGGGGCGGCGCCACGGGGGCCGCCGCGTGAGCCGGCGCACGGCCGCCGTACGGAGCCGGCCGGAGGCCGCCGCGTGAGCCGGTACGAGGACAAGGAGACGGCGGTGCGGCGGCTGCTCGACACCCCGCACCCGCCGGTCCCGCGCGACCTCGCGCTGCGGGCCGCCGAGCGCGGGGCCCGGCTGCGCCATCACGCCCGGCGGGTGCGACGCGTGCTGTGGGCCCTGGGCGCCCTCGCCGTGCTCGCCTTCGTGGTGTGGGCGTCGATGACGCACCCGTGGGAGGTCCCGCCGGCGGAGACGACCCCGCCGCTCGACGGGCTGTGATGACGGCCGGGGCCCGGCCGTCATCACGGGCGGGTACTGCTAGCCCAGCGCCTGGCGCAGGTCGGCGAGCAGGTCCTCGACGTTCTCGATGCCCACCGAGATGCGGACCAGGTCGGCCGGGACCTCCAGGGCGGAGCCCGCGACGGACGCGTGGGTCATCCGGCCCGGGTGCTCGATGAGGGACTCGACGCCGCCCAGCGACTCACCGAGGGTGAAGAGCTGCGCGCGGTTGCAGACCTCGACGGCCGCCTCCTCGCCGCCCTGCACGCGGAAGGAGATCATGCCGCCGAAGGAACGCATCTGCTTGGCCGCGATCTCGTGCCCCGGGTGCTCCGGGAGGCCCGGGTAGAGGACCTGGGTGACCTTCGGGTGCTGGGTGAGCATCTCGGCGATCTTCTCGGCGTTCTCGCTGTGCCGGTCCATGCGCACGGCGAGGGTCTTGATGCCGCGCAGCACGATCCACGAGTCGAAGGGGCCGGCGACCGCGCCCATCGCGTTCTGGTGGTAGGCGAGTTCCTCGCCGAGCGCCTCGTCGGCGGTGACGAGCGCGCCGCCGACGACGTCGGAGTGGCCGCCCATGTACTTGGTGAGGGAGTGCACGACGACGTCCGCGCCGAGCGCCAGCGGCTGCTGGAGGTAGGGCGAGGCGAAGGTGTTGTCGACGACGAGCTTCACGCCGGCCTGGCGGGCGACGCCGGCGACGGCCTCGATGTCGGTGATGCCGAGGAGCGGGTTCGAGGGGGTCTCGACCCAGATCAGCTTCGTACGGTCGTTGACCGCGGCGCGCACCGACTCGATGTCCGAGGTGTTCGCGACGGAGAAGTCGACGCCCCAGCGCTGCACGACCTTGGCGAAGAGCCGGAAGGTGCCGCCGTAGGCGTCGTTCGGGATGACCACGTGGTCGCCGGGCACGAGGAGCGTGCGCAGCAGGCAGTCCTCGGCGGCGAGGCCCGACGCGAAGGCGAGGCCGCGGCGGCCGCCCTCCAGGGCCGCGAGGTTCTCCTCCAGGGCGGTACGGGTGGGGTTGGCGCTGCGGCTGTACTCGTAACCGCCGCGCAGCCCGCCCACGCCGTCCTGCTTGTAGGTGGACACCTGGTAGATGGGCGGGACGACCGCGCCGGTCAGCGGGTCGGCGGTGTTGCCCGCGTGGATCGCGCGGGTCTCGAAACTCTGGTGGGAGTGCTGGTCGCTCATGGGTCAGGAGCGTAGTGCCGCGCGCACCCCGTCGCCTCGTTCGTCTCACCGGGTGTCCTGGACAATGGACACATGGACATTCTCTGGTTCCTGATCGCGCTCGGCCTGCTGTTCGGCGTCCTCGGTCCCTATGTGCTGCGCCGCCGGGGCGGCGGAGGGATCCGGCAGGTCGCGCCGGGGGCACCGGACGCGGCGGACCCGGAGGCGTACGGCTTCGTGCTGCAGGAGGAGCAGGACGTGCGGCTGCCGGGCGCCGACGACGAACTCCTCCACGTCCTCGACGTCGTGCAGGCCACCCAGGACTGGCGCCCCGCCTCGCGGCTGCTCGGCTCCACCGGCACGGAGGGCGAGGTGCGCTGGCAGCGCGTCCAGGCCTTCGCGGGCGCGGCCTCCCTCGAACTCCAGGAGCGGCCCGGTGTCGGCGGGGCGTGGCTGCGGGCCTGGCGGGCGGAGGAGCCTCAGGACGCGGGCGGCGCGGCCGTGCACGCCGAGTTCCTGGTGCAGCAGGCGTGGCGCTCCTCGACGGCCGGGACGGACGACTTCCGGATCATCCTGGAGGAGGCCCTGAAGGTCACCGAGGAGGCGGCGCTGCTCGCCCCGGCCGACCCGGTCCCGTACATCACGCGGCTCGCGGTGGCGCGCGGACTCGGGTACGGGCACGAGCAGTTCGACCAGGTGTGGGCGAAGGTGATCGACCGCGCGCCGGAGCACATGGGGGCGCATCTGGCGGCGCTGCACTACTGGTGCGAGAAGTGGCACGGTTCGCGCGAGGAGGCCGACCACTTCGCGACGACGGCCGCGGCGCGCGCCCCGCGGGGTTCGCTGCTGGCCGCGCTGCCGCTGTTCGCGGTGTTCGAGCACGTGCCGGACGTGGTGCTCGTGCAGGACTTCTGGCGTACGGCGGTGGTGTCCAAGGCGGTGGACGGTGCGCTGTACGCGGTCCACTCGGCCCGCCCCGACGACCCGATGCTGGCGCACGTCCGCCATCTGCTCGTCTGGTTCCTGGTGCGCTCGCAGCGCTGGACGGAGGCCATGCACCAGCTGGTGCGGGTCGACGGGCACGTGGGCGCGGTCCCGTGGACGCTGAGCGGCGACCCGGCGGCGGAGTTCACGGTCTTCCGGAACCTGGCGGTCGCGGGGTACGAGGCGAACGGCGGGAGCCCGGCGACGCTGCCGCGCTGAGGTCGGACGCGGGCGGCCCCTCCCCGGTGCGGCGACCTGACAGATCAGGGCGCCGCAACCGGAATCGAGTGGACGCCGTACTCGCGCGCAGGCGATACTCCGCACTCCCCCCACACGCTTCGAACAGTTGTCTTCGACATCTCGTCGACCATTCCCGTGGGGGGACTCTGCCCGATGGGCGCGACCCTGCGTGCCGTGCGCGCGCTCGTACTGCTGTCCGGTTTCTACGCGCTCTGCCTCGGCCTGCTCGCCCTGCTCGGCGCCGCCGACTGGGCCGCCGTGCTGTGGGCCCCGGCCGCGATCCGGATCAAGATCCTCATCGTCTCCGTACTCCTCGCGATCCCCGTCTTCCGGGGCATGCTCATGCTGCGCACCCCGCGCGACGAGGAGCCCGGCGGCGTCCTCGTCACCGAGGCCGACGAGCCGCGACTGTGGCGGACCGTGCGCGAACTGGCCCGCGAGGTCGGCACCCGCGCCCCGGACGAGATCCGGCTGACCGCCGACGTCAACGCCGCCGTCACCGAGGACTCCCGCCTCCTCGGCCTCCTCGGCGGCGTCCGCAGGCTGTACCTGGGCCTGCCCCTGATGGCCGGCCTCGACGAGGCCGGGCTGCGCGCCGTCCTCGCCCACGAACTGGGCCACTACGTCAACTCCGACACCCGCCTCGCCGCGCTCAGCGCACGCGGACGCGTACAGGTCGGCCGCATCGTCGAACTGTTCCGGGCCAAGGCCGACGCGAAGGTCGAGAAGGAGCGGGCCCGCCAGGAGCGCAAGTCCGAGAAGCGGGTCGCACGCGGCCGGAAGGCCAAGGAGATCGACACCACCGGCGCCGGCGTCACCTACCGCACCATGGCGAAGATCTACACCGCGTACGGCCGGCTCTACCTGCGCTCCACCCTGTCCGGCGCCCGCCGCCAGGAACTCGCCGCCGACCTCGCCGCGGCCCGGATCGCGGGCCGCGACGCCACCGCGCGGGCCCTGCGCGACATTCCCGCGATCGACGCGGCGAACGACTTCTACCTGTCCTCGTACGCCACGCTCGGCACCGAGTTCGGGCTCCTCCCGGCGCGCGGCGAGGTGTTCGGCGGCGTACGGCACCTGCTCGCGGCCCGCGCCGACGAGCTGGCCGGGATGCGCGAGGAGATCCCCGACGAGCCCGCCTCCCCCTACGACTCGCACCCGCCGGCCGCCGAACGGGTCGCCCGCGTCGAGGCGCTCCCCGACGACGGCCGCGCGGCGGAGGACTCCGGCCCCGCGCTCGACCTGCTCACCTCGCCCGAGGACGCGCTGGCCGCGATCGAGGACGCGACGCTCGCTCCGGAGGCCCAGATGATGCGCCGCCTGGACTGGCCCGAGCTCGTCCACGAGTCGATGAGCGCCCGGGTCGCCCAGGGCACGGAGGAACTGCGCACGGCGGCCCACGCGGTCACCGGGGCGCCGTGGGCGGCGCCGCTCCCCGCCCTGCTCGACGCGATCGACGCGGGCTCGGCCTGGGAGATCGCCGACCGGCTCCCGAAGTCCGAGGAGGCCGCGGCGGCGACCGGCCGCGCGGCACGCGAGTTCGCCCGGCCCGCGCTGCGGCAGGGCCTGTCGGCGATGCTGACGGACGAGCTGCTGCGCTCGGGCCGGGCCCGCTGGGAGCTGTCCTGGACCGGCCCCGCCACCCTGACGCTGCCCGACGGCACGGCGGACGCGCTGCCGGCCGCCCTGGACGCGGCGACGGCGGACCTGCCGGACACGGCCCCGCTGCGCGCGCTGCTGTCGCAGCAGGCCCCGCTGCCCCTCTGACCGCCCCGAGGTCGTGGCGGCCACCGAGGCCGCCCTCGCGGACCTGGCGGCGGCCGAGCAGGTGCGCGACGCGCGGGGAGCCTGACGCCGAGGGGCGGCGGGGCCGGGAATCCCTCCCGGCCCCGGACTGTTGTCACTGCTGCCGACCGTCGAGGAGAGATGCAGCATGTTCCTGTCCCGCACCCCCGTCCTCCCCGCTCCCGAGCAGGCCCTGCGCGGCCGCCCCGAGCCGGAGTTCTCCGTGCCCGAGCGCCACACCGTCCTCGGCAACCCCCTCCTCGGCCCCTACCCGGAGGGCCTGGAGGTCGCCGACTTCGCGCTGGGCTGCTTCTGGGGAGCCGAGCGCAAGTTCTGGCAGACCGAGGGCGTCTGGACGACCCTCGTCGGCTACCAGGGCGGCTACACGCCGAACCCGGCGTACGAGGAGGTCTGCTCCGGCCTGACCGGGCACACCGAGGTCGTCCGCGTCGTCTTCGACCCGTCGAAGGTCTCGTACGAGTCGCTCCTGAAGCTCTTCTGGGAGTCCCACGACCCGACCCAGGGCTTCCGCCAGGGCAACGACGTGGGCACCCAGTACCGCTCGGCGATCTACACCCACTCCCCCGCCCAGGCGGAACAGGCGGAAGCCTCCCGCGAGGCCTACCAGCGGGTCCTGACGGGCTCGGGCTACGGCGAGATCACCACCCACGTCCTCCCGGCCGACGAGACCCGCCCCTTCTACCCGGCGGAGGCCTACCACCAGCAGTACCTGGACAAGAACCCCGCGGGCTACTGCGGCATCGGCGGCACGGGCGTCTCCTGCCCGATCGGGGTCGCGAAGGCCGAGTAGGGCTGATCCTGCCGACATGCCGAAGGCAGGGCGGCCTCCATTCGTCGGGCCCCGAACCCATCGAACGCCGGTGGGGTCGGGGCCCCGACGTTCACGTCAGGGGTGCCGGCCGGAGTCCCGGAGACTGACGGCATGCCGGTGGAGCCCCTCGATGCCGGCGGAGGCTTGCTCCAGTTCGGTGATCCAGCCGCGTATCCGTGTCTCGTCCGCCGCATGCTTCAGGCACTCGCCCAACGCGGCGCGCAGGATCGAGAGTTTGCTCTCGTAGAAGGCGATGTAGTCCTCCATTCCCGTCCGTACGGGGTGCAGGGCGGAATTGAACAGGACTCCCACGTCCTCACCGCCTGCCTGTGCCTCTTCACGGACACGGTCGGCGATGTGGTTCAAGCGCTCCCTGATCTCCTCGGGGCGCTCCCAGGAGGGTTCGCCATGAGCAACCACCCTGATGGGGCGGGAAGCGGCCCGTCGCCGGTTCTTCCTGCCCTTACCGCTGTCCAGGAACAGGCGCACCTCGTAGAAGTCCTGCCCTCTCCGCGCCTCTTGGGCCACGAGGGGCACCAAGAACCTTTCCACGTCCCCGGGTGCGACCTCATGGTTGACCACGTGAGCGAAACGGCCCTCCCTCAAGGGGAACGTGACGGCGTAGGAGGCGCTGGGCCCCAGCCTTCTCTCGCGCACGGGCAGGCGCTCGGTGATGTCCAGCCCTGGTAGACGGAACACGCCTGGCGGGTCCACGGCAGGGACATAGAGCAGGCCGTCCACTTCCAAGTGCACGCGTCGTACGAGCGCCTTGCTCTCGCCGTCGTTGCGTACGGCGACATCGAGTACCGGCCGGTCCTGAACGATGTCGCCGAGCAACTGGGCATCGCTCCCCGGCTCGGCGAGGACACGCTCGGCGTCAGTGACGGAGACGTCGATCAGTCTGATCGACCCTTCTGTCTTCCTGCGGGCCTTCAGCGCCGCCCACGCCGCGATCACGGCGCCCGCGACAACCGGAATCGTGGCCGCTGTGACTGTAGCCAGCATGCACCCGTCCCCCGCCCTTCCGGGTTCGATCAGCCTGCGTCCCGCAGCCTAGTGACGGCCACTGACAAGGCGGGGCGGAGTCGGCCGGGCTCACTCATCGCGTGTGACGGCCGCGCGGAGCCGGGCGGCGGTCGCCGCCGCCTCGTACCCCTCCGGGACCCCTTCGATCAGGAGGACGTCGCCGGCCATGTGCCGGGTGCGGAGGGGGATCAGGGCCCGGTAGGCCTCGGAGTCGTACCAGCCGCGGGCGTCCTCGTACGTCGGGAAGCCGATGATCACGAGGGCGCCGGGCCAGGTGCCCTCGCGGACCTCGCGGGCGGGGGCGCCGTGGACGAGGAAGCGGCCGCCGAAGGGGTCGAGGGTGGCCTGGATGCGCTCCATGTAGACGAAGACCTCCTCGTCGAGGACGGGCTTCGGGTGCAGGTTTCCGATGGCGTATGCGGTCATGAGGACAGCCTGCCGGGGCATGCCGTGCCGGGTCGATTACCCCGGACGTCATGCCCCGGCCGCGCACTCGGGAGGGCGTCAGATCGTCGCCGTGTCGATGACGAAGCGGTAGCGGACGTCGCTCTTCACGACCCGCTCGTACGCCTCGTTGATCCGGTCCGCGCTGATCAGTTCGATCTCGGCGCCCAGGCCGTGCTCGGCGCAGAAGTCGAGCATCTCCTGGGTCTCGGCGATGCCGCCGATCATCGAGCCGGCGAGGGTCTTGCGGCCGCCGATGAGGGAGAAGAGGCCGACGGAGACGGGCTCCTCGGGGGCGCCGACGTTCACCAGGGCGCCGTCCGTCTTGACGAGGCTCAGGTAGGCGTTGAAGTCGAGGGGCGCGGAGACCGTGGAGATCACCAGGTCGAAGGTGCCTCGGAGGGCGGCGAAGGTCTCCGGGTCGCTGGTGGCGTGGTAGTGGTCGGCGCCCAGCTTGAGGGCGTCCTCCTGCTTCTTCAGGGACTGGCTGAGGACGGTCACCTCGGCGCCGAGCGCGTGGGCGATCTTGACGCCCATGTGGCCGAGGCCGCCGAGGCCGACGATCGCGACCTTCTTGCCGGGGCCGGCCTGCCAGTGGGCGAGGGGCGAGTAGAGGGTGATGCCGGCGCAGAGCAGCGGGGCGGCCTCGTCGAGGCCGATGCCCTCGGGGATGCGCAGGGTGTAGTTCTCGTCGACGACGATGTGGGTGGAGTAGCCGCCATAGGTCGGCTCGCCGTTCTTGTCGAGGGCGTTGTACGTGCCGGTGCCGCCGGTGACGCAGTACTGCTCCAGGCCGCGCAGGCAGTACTCGCACTCGCGGCAGGAGTCGACGAAGCAGCCGACGCCGACGCGGTCGCCGACCTGGAACTTGGTGACGCCGGGGCCGACCTCGGCGACGATGCCGGCGATCTCGTGGCCGGGGACCATCGGGAAGATGCCCTCGCCCCAGCCGTTGGTGGCCTGGTGGATGTCGGAGTGGCAGATTCCGGCGTACTTGATCTCGATGAGGACGTCGTGCTCGCCGACGGGCCGGCGCGGCACGGTGGTGCGCTCCAGCGGGGCGTTGGCGGCGGGTGCGGCGTACGCGGGGACGGTGGTCACGTTCGTGGTCATGCGTCAAGGCTGCCGGAGGGCGAGGACCGTACCCAGCCACCTGCTCTGCCTACGACCGGTGTGCCTACCACTGGCAGGGTCAGGAACGTACGTCCGTCCGTGCGGCCCGGCGGCGATAATGGGGCGGTATGGACCTCAGTATCGAACTCGGTGAATTCCTGCGCTCCCGCAGGGCCCGGCTGAAGCCGCAGGACGTGGGCCTGCCCGAGTTCGGGCGGCACCGGCGGGTGCCGGGGCTGCGGCGCGAGGAGCTGGCGCAGCTGGCCGGGGTGTCCGTGGCGTACTACACCCGTCTTGAGCAGGGCAACGGGCGGAACGTGTCCATGGAGGTGCTCGACGCCATCGCGCGGGCGTTGCGCCTCAGCGACACCGAGCGGGCGCATCTGACGCATCTGGCGAAGCCGACGGTGAAGAAGCGGCAGCGGGCGGCGATCGCGCGGCCGCAGCGGGTGCGGCCGGGGATCCAGCACCTGCTCGACGCGATGGACGGGTTGCCGGCCTTCGTCCTGGGCCGCCGGGGCGACATCCTGGCCTGGAACCGGATGGCGCGGGCCCTGATGGGCGATTTCGAGGCCTGGGAGCCGGGTGACCGGAACATGGCCCGGATGATCTTCCTCGATCCGAACACGCGTGATCTCTACGTCGACTGGGAGTGCAAGGCGGTCGAGGTCGTCAGCACGCTGCGGCTGTACGCGGGGTGCTACCCGGACGACAAGGAGCTGCTTGCGCTGGTCGGCGAGCTGTCCGTGCGCAGCGAGGAGTTCCGCTCGCTGTGGGCGGCGCACACGGTGACCGACAAGGGGCACGGGCAGAAGCGGGTGCGGCATCCGCTGGTGGGCGAGATGACGTTGTCCTACGAGGCCCTGAAGGTGGCCGGCGACGATCCGGACCTGGTGCTCGTCACGTACCAGGCGGAGCCGGGGTCGGCGTCCGCGGACGCGCTGCGGCTGCTCGCCCAGTGGGGCGTGGACGAGGCCGTGGACGTACGGAAATGACGTGAGGGCCCCCTCCCGGTGCGGGAGGGGCCCTTGTGTACGTCCGTGGATCCGTGGGTCAGACCGCCGAGCCGGCCTTCCACTCCGCCCAGCTCATGTTCCAGCCGTTGAGGCCGTTGTCGGGCTTGATCGTCTTGTCGTTGGAGTTCTTGACGATGACGACGTCGCCGATGAGCGAGTGGTCGAAGAGCCAGGCGGCCGTCTGGTTCGGGTCGCCGGCGCCCTTGACGTCGGCGAGGCCGACGCAGCCGTGGCTGGTGTTCACGTTGCCGAAGATCGACCGCGCGCCCCAGTAGTTGCCGTGGATGAAGGTGCCCGAGGTGGACAGGCGCATGGCGTGCGGCACGTCCTTGATGTCGTACTCGCCCTTGCCGTCGTCGTCGGTGAAGCCGACGGTGGCGCCGTTCATCCGGGTCTCCTTGAACTTCTCGGAGATCACCATCTGACCGTTGTAGGTGGTGTTCTCCGGGGAGCCGGCGGAGATCGGGATGGTCTTGATCGTCTTGCCGTCCTGCTGGACCTTCATGGTCTTGGTGGCGACGTCGACGACGGAGACCTGGTTGCGGCCGATCTTGAAGGTGACGGTCTTCTGCTGGACGCCGAAGACGCCGTCCGCGCCCTCGACGCCGTCGAGGTTCAGCTTCAGCGTGACGGTCGAGCCCTCGGTCCAGTACGCGTCGGGGCGGAAGTCCAGGCGCGTCGAGCTGAACCAGTGGCCCACGACCTCCTGGCCGGAGCTGGAGGTGACCGTGATGCCGCTCTGGACGGCCTTCTGGTTGCTGATCGCCTTGTTGAAGTTGATCGAGACCGGCATGCCGACGCCGACGGTCGAGCCGTCCTCGGGCGTGAAGTTGCCGATGAAGCTGTTGGCCTGGGAGACGGTGGTGAACGAGGAGTTCTCGTGGGCCTCCAGGCCCTCCGCGTCCGTGGCGGTGGCGGCGATCTTGTAGACCGTGGCCCGCTTGAGCTGCTCGGTCGGCTTCCAGCTGAGCCCGTCGGCCGCTATCTCGCCCTTGACCGTGGCACCCTCGGCGGAGGTCATGGTGACCTCGGTGAGCTTGCCCTCGGCCACGGTGACCTTGGCGTCGTTGTTGATGGAGGCGTTCTGGGCGCCGTTCTTCGGCGCGATGGTGATCTGCGCCTTGGAGGTCTTCTGCGCGGCCGCCTCGTCGACCTGGGCCTGTGACTGCGGCGTCGCGGAGCCGGAGGCGCTGCCGTCCTTGTCCCCGTCGTTGCACGCCGAGAGCACGAGTACGCCGCTGAGCACCGCGGCCGCGGCCGC